>JALDTH010000034.1 GCA_030073355.1 Candidatus Midichloria sp.
GCTCGCTTCAACATGGGAACTAAGAGATATAGTAAAGCCATGATTGATAATCCATTTATTGCTTCTTTTTTGTAAACTCTATATGGAAAGCCTAAAGAACCATAGAAGCTAAAATTAACAGAGCGGTCATAATATAATAAAAATCAGGAAAAATCACCTATTAGTTGAAATTATTTAAATTACTTCTGGTACAAATTAGTTTTTTACTATATAATTACAAGTGTAACAATCTTTATTAGGTATTATTTATTTTATGCGACTAGCAGCTGAGTTAGATCTAAATTCTAGTAGTAATAATTATCATGATCCGTCATTTGGTCACTTTGAAACACCATTTAGTGGAGTAGTTATAGTAAGTAGAAACTGATGGAACGAGAATTTGAGAGTATAGTCTCTCTAAACTACCCTCTAAATGAAATGAATAGTACTAGCGTACAGAAATTTGCAGGTAAAACAATTAATCTCCTCATTAACAAAACTTTTGATTGGGTCAACTGGAACCTACCTACAAAGCCAAGCCGCATACCTCTTTCACAGAAGCTTGCCAAAGTCCTTTAATCAATGCGAAGCGCCTTTTGAAAGCTGCATGGTATAAGATCCGCACCTACTGTTTCTCCTCATCAGAGTCCGATAATTAGGTTAATTACCGCCATCACCAACTTTTAGCACTTCAATAAATGCACTTTTTGGAATTTCAACTTTACCAATAGAGCGCATTATATCGCCACCATAACATTTAGCAGTCACATCTTTTCTTAGAGCACTAATTGTCTCTCTTGCTATGATTTTACTACCTATTGCTGCTTGAATTGGAATGGCAAACAAACGTCTCGGAATTAAATCCTTCAGCCTGACACAAAACTCTCGTCCTCTACCTTCTGCTCGGCTGCGATGTAAAATAATCGATAGAGCATCCACCGTTTCTCCATTTATTAATACACTCATCTTTACTAAATCGCTTTTCCTATAGTCATCCATTTCCCAATCGAAGCTTGCATATCCCTTGGAACAAGACTTTAAGCGATCATAAAAATCAAAAACGATCTCATTCAAAGGCAACTTATAAACCACCATAGCCCTATTCCCAACATAAGTCAGCAGATTGACTTGCTCTCCTCTTTTTTCAGTACAAAGAGCTTAAAACAGAACCAAGGAAATTATCATGCACCATGATAGTTGCTTTAACCCACGGTTCTTCTATAGAATCAATATGAGTAGGATCAGGCAAATCAGCAGGATTATGAAGCTGTAAAACTTTGCCAGCTCTCGTATGCACATTATAGACAACACTTGGAGCTGTAGTTATTATGTCTAGATTAAATTCTGTTTCTAGACGTTCTTGAATAATTTCTAAATGTAATTAAAAAACCACACCTAAATCCAAAACCTAAAGGATTTGAACTTTCTACTTCATATTGAAAGCTCGCATCGTTCAAGCGTAACTTTCCAAGTCTTTCTTTTAAAACTGGGAAATCACTAGCATCTGACAGATAAAGGCTACAAAACACTACCGGCTGGCTAGGATTAAATCCAGTAAGCGGTTCAATATTCGTTGCCCTTTCATCAATTATAGTGCCACCGACACTACAATCGGCAACTTGCCTAATACCAGCTGTTATAAAGCCCACTTCTCCAACATATAGCGCTTCACACATAACTTTTTAGGGGTAAACACTCCAACGGTATCAACTGCATATATTGCGTTTGGCGCCACCATCTTAATCTTTTGCCCTTTCTTAAGGCATCCATCAAATTACCCTAACCAAAATAACCACTCCAAGATATTGATCATACCAGCTATCAATTAGCACAGCTTTAAGTTGGCTTTCCCGACATCCAGTAGGAGCCGGAAGCTTATTGACTATGGCCTAAAGCACTTCCTCTATCCCTATCCCAGTTTTTGCAGAAATAAGCACAGCATCAGCTGCATATCCTAAGTTTCTCCATTCTTTGCTTTATATTTAAGCCTTACAGTTTGCGCCTTGATTGTTATACCTCTGTTATACCTCTTTTCTGCTCAATCTCCATGGAATCAAGCACCTGCGCTGTCATTTCCCGCTTCTCAAGCTCCCTGCAAAATTCTATGCAAAATTCTATCAACCTATCAGCCAGAGTTGATTTACCATGATCTATATGGGCTACAATAGAAAAATTTCTAACGTTAGATTGCGGGATAATGTCTTTCATTCTAAAATATGATCACTAGTTATAAACCAGACTTTATATACTGATTAACCGATTTTTTCTATTCTAGTTCATAAGAATCGTCGGTATCTAATATTTTGTATCCTCTTTCCATTATTTGGGTGCGTAAAAGATCAGCCAGTGGCCAATTTTTTTCTCTTTTAGCTTGTAAGCGCTCTTGAGCAATTTTTATAATATCAGCAGGTATGACCTCCTTGGCTATTACTTCTAATCCCAGAAAATCTAAACTCCATAATAATTGTTTATGAGCCTCTTCATCCCCTTGCTGCGATTTGCCAGCTAGTTCATGTAAATGAGCAAGAGCTGCTGAAGTATTCATATCGTCGGCTAAAAAATTTATAACTTCCTGACATTCTTTAATCTTTTTACTGTCAGTCTTATGAATTACAGCAGAAATTTTCTTCATCGCTCTCTTAGCATCCTCAAGAGCCTTATTATTTAAGTCCAAAGGCTTTTTATAATGAGTAGTTAGATAAAAATACCTGATTACTGAGCCATGAAACCCACTATCAATGATCTCTCTAACTGTCTTAAAATTGCCAAGACTTTTACTCATTTTTTCACCATTTACGGTCAAAAATCCGTTATGTACCCAATACCTGGCAAAACTTGAACCACTGTTAGCGCATTTGCTTTGGGCAAGCTCGTTTTCATGATGAGGAAACATTAGATCAGTGCCACCGCCATGAATATCAAAATCAGCTCCAAGGTAAGCAAAGCTCATTGCAGAACACTCAATATGCCAGCCAGGACGGCCCCGACCCCAAGGGCTTTCAAATCCATAATCTCCTTCTGCTTCACATGGTTTCCACAATACAAAATCAGCTGGATTTTTCTTAAATGGGACCACCTCAACTCTTGCGCCCGCAATCATTTCATCTAGCAACCTGTTAGCTAACTCTCCATAATTACTGTGACTGCTTACATCAAATAACACATGAGCTTGAGTAACATAAGCATGTCCTAAATTTATTAATTGTTCAATCATTTCAATCATTTGTTTAATATGAGTAGTCGCTTTGGGCTCAACATTTGGAGACAAACAGTTAAGCTCTGCGATATCTTGATGATAAAATTGAGTAATTTGCATTGTTAGCCTATCAATCGCTATGTTTTGTGATTTAGCAGAATTAATAATTTTATCATCAACGTCAGTGATATTACGCACATAAACAACATCCTTATAGAAATGTTTAAGCACTCTAAAAAGTATATCATAGACAACAGCCGCTCTTGCATTACCCATATGGGGCCGCTCATAGACGGTTGGGCCACAAGCATACATCTTAATTGAATCTTTATTTAACGAGCAAAAAACCTCTTTTCTTTTTGTTAGCGAGTTGCTCAAAAAAATATCAGTCATATATTCTACATAAGAAATCAGCAGTATGATACTTAATAATACTATCATTTCAAGATTTATATGTTATAAGGAGCTCTTCCATATTAACTTAATTTAAAGATTTAGAATGTATTTAGTCATAACTGTATTGATGATAGGTATGTTAGCTGGAGCAGAATTAGATATATTTGTTCCAAGCTTTCCAGAAATTCAAGCACAATTCCACCTATCTCCGTTTATGACACAGCTAACTCTTAGCTTAAATTTTATTGCTTATTGCATATGCTCCCTATTTGCTGGAGCTATTAGCGATAAATATGACAGAAGAAAAGTCATAATCATTAGCTTATTAATTTTTATATTTGGTAGCACTCTTTGCTCTCTTGCACAAAATTATAGCACTCTATTGCTAGGGCGGATACTTCAAGGCTTTGGAATAGCTGGTCCGTCTGTACTTGGTTATGTTATTATTGCAGATGAATATTCAACAGCAAAACAAGTCTATCTTATAGGCTTAATGCATGGCTTAATTGCTTTTACTATGTCGTCGGCCCCTGTGTTTGGTAGTAAAATTACTTGTTACTTTGGATGGCGCGGAAATTTTGTTTCGTTATTAATATTTGCATTGGTATGTTTTATATTGTCTGCCCTTTTCATTCCAACTAAAGCAATGAAACCTCAGGTAACATTATCTTTAAAAGCATATTTGCCATTGTTGAGATCGAAAAAATTAATGTTATTTACTGCTACTCTTTGCCTTTTTATGGTTCCATATTGGGTCTTTATAGGTATCGCACCGATCCTATATCGTAAAGACTTAGGAGTTTCTCTAGAAGAATTTGGTTTTTATCAAGGCACTCTTGCAGCAATTTTTGCAATAGGTAGCGCTCTTGGTAGCCTTTTAATGAAAAGAATAGGACTTAAAAAAGCTTTTTTTATAGGGATCTCAATGTGCTCAGCTCACGTTATAGCACTGTGTTGCTTGATGATTCTCAATACCAAAACCAAAAATCCGCTAATGATAACTTCATGTATGGCTATCGCCTCAGCTGGAGTAGCTATCCCTATTAATACATTGTATCCGCACGCTTTAGAAATTCTAGAAAACACTAAAGGCCGAGCTTCTGCCTTTATATCTGGCGTTAGGCTGATTGTATCATCTATTGGACTGTGGCTAGTCAGCAGTACATATAACAGCACATTTGTTCCAATTGGGTTATGGATAGTTATCACTATGAGCTTGGCTATAATTCTCTCCCTAGTGTTAGTTAAGCAGGAGGCGATATTTTCAAATTCTTAAAGCACCGCTCTTATTATTATCAGTCCTAGTATTGTTCTCAGCTTTACTCGCGGTTGTTCTAGTTGCAAACATATCTCTAGCAAAACCTGCTGTTCTGTAAGAAACTGTCTTAGCAGTACCTTTAATTAAGCCAAAGGCTGTATTTACATTTGGAGCTGCCTCTCCTGCTCTCCACAATATCTGCTATCTTTGACATAAAATCACAGAACAATAATGAGCCTTGGCTCAATACTCAGAAGTAAATACTAAGGCCAAATAATCCATTTGGAAGAGCTTCCCCCTCTCAATAAGAAAGTGTTTACTAGCAAGTATTATATAGCCAGGAATTATGCAGTATTCCTTAAAAAATAGCAGAGAAAGAAAACAAGTCTTACACACCAAAAAAGATAACGTTAGCCTAAACATCATTATAAAAAGTATAATTAAATACTAGTACCGAGGTAAAGACCATTATTGGCTGCAACATAGATGAAATAAGCTGCTTACCCCAACCTAAGAATAACTTATCTTATTCTTTCTTATCTACGATTAACAATGGCAAAAATATCGGTAAAACGATCAATAATACGGCCATAGTAATTGTACAAATATATCATTACCGTCTTAAAGGATAGCCAAAAAGAAAAAGAAGCCAGAAATTACAATAATAACCGTAATAATCATGTCAAATAAACTGGATTAATCCCACTAGCTTTTTGCAAGTTGTAGCGGCAAATATCGCTTTTTAGAGGCATATCTAAAAACTCAAACACCAGATAAGGGTCATCGCGTATTACTTCTTGAGGAATCATAGATCTTAATATTTCCAAAATTCCTCCATGACACAGTGGAACCAAATAACCGCCAAAAAACTGCCAACTTTGAGGAGAAATTTATAGTTAAAACGAAAGAGACCTTTAGCAATCTATAAATTAGTTGAAAAAACCAGATAAAACAGAACAACAGTTCGAATTATATTGGTAAACCTTGGATTCTCAACAACTGCATTATAATATTCCAAAAATAAGCACATTATTACTTACTATACCTTCTTGATAAGTATTACTAAACAACTGTTTATCCACGTACTTAACTAACTCCTCAAGCATCCCATACAGTTCTCTAATTGAGGAATCACCTTTTTTTGTCAAAATAATATTTTCGTTTTGTAAAAGATACTTGTAGTGTTTTAAGAACTGTTCTACATCTCTCAGTCGCTTCGGAAGTATTACTAGGATTTGCAATGCATGCAAGCAATGTATTCTTGATTTAGAATGTTAGAATCGCTTAAAAATTGGCCCGCGCTGTTTTCAAACAACATATCACTTTCTATATAAGAATAATCACCACTCCAACTAATCTTAATTTCATCCCTATCAGCAATAAAAATCCCTGCATTAGTATAGTAAGGATTTTTAAAGTGCTAGCCGCAAGTGCTAATATTGGGTTTTCTAGCTAAATTCCAAACGTCAGCGTTAATTAGCGCCCATAGCTGCTTTTGGATCTATTGTATCAGTTTTTGGGCCAAGGTTAGTTGGAAATAAGGGGTTTAGTTCCACGCCATGTAAATTTTATTTTCAGTATTATCCGCAGCGGATAAGCTAAAATCAAATTTATCACAGTTTCTTACAGTAAATTTGGTTTTGTACGCGGAATTGCTGATCTTGGTTGCCAAAAATCTCCATTGCAGACTGTTCAAATTGGATAAGGCACAGCCACTCTTATTTCCAGCATAACAATCGCATTACTACTAATTTGCTGAGATGCGGATTTATCTAGCTCCAATATCTTGCTTGCAAACAATACGCCTTTTTAACATTGAGGATAACAAGAAATTATCACATCTTCATTTCACTGAATAGGTTCTTGCAAAATCGCTACATTCATCTTTGCAACGACGATAACAAATTAATTAAGTGGAGTTAGCACTATTCTTCTGAGGTCTCATCAGCAACTCATAAGACTTTACGCATTGGTTATAAAAACCTTCATAAGCCAAAGCATAACATGGCATAATGATTAAATATATAATTGATAGCACTAAAAATTGACCATGCCATTTTAGCAAATCCACACTTTCATGCATAACTCAACGTTTAGTGTAACACTAGTAAGAAGTTAATCAAGATAATTCCTTAACATTTGACCAAATTTGTTAAAAAAACATAATTTGGTAATATTTTAATGAAATATATTATAATCTGAGCAAAATTGAGGTTTTAAAAGCTTTATTATTTGCTGTAAACATCTTATAAGAATTAAAAAATTAAACTTTTATAAATTTTTTTATTAAATCTTTGAGTTGATTGTTGACTTGTTGATTTTGCAACTTATACTTTAGCTATATGTGCTAAATATAGATTTGAAAAAATAGTTTAGCACCTATCAATAGCGTGTCTACCTTATCTTCACACACACGCAAACCTTCCCACTAAGGTAGACACGCTTTTATATGCTTCCCCCTAGGATGTAAAACTTACACAATCTAAAGCTGAACTAATATGCTCTCACTGTTACTCTTTATTTTATTAACTAAATTTACTTTTAATAAGTGATGCGGATTAATATTAGTTTTGTAATGCAGAGAAAATCCTCGTTAGGTTATGCCTATTTCGCGCATCCAACTCCAACAAAGCTACAATAAATTCATCCTTAACTTAATGATCTGGTTGATAGCGTCAATTCTCACTTATAGTAATACCTTTGCTTACTATAATTTATATGGTAAGTGTGTTAAAGGATATGAATTCACCGATAATTCAATAGACACAATTGTTTTAAGTCCTCTTTCTAGGACATGCCAACAAGCCAGGTGCCAAAAAGAATGCGGCGCTTTTTCAAGAAAAGTTTATGAAAATGATGACAATACAGAGCCTGGAGGAGTGGAACTAAACGATGATGTTATAAGTAACTGTATGACTGCCTGCCAAAATGGTGAGATATTTAAGAGTAAATATTTCGAAGCCGTAAGTAATAAAGACGAAAAACCTAGAATAGACCTCAGACCTGAGGCTAAAATTGGTATTGCCTGTACTGGCACAAAAGAAGAAATCGCCAACAATACAGTCCGAACTAGCTTTACAGTGAAAAATGATGATAAGATGAAAATATCTTTAACTGGCCTCACTGCAGACAGCAGTAAAATATATTTATGCGGTAAAAAATCTTTGGTTCTTACTCCAATATTTCCCAATACTGACGCAGCTAATTTTGACATTACTAAGTCAAATTGGGATGATGACATAAACAAACAACAAGCTTGGTCTAATAAAATGGAACATCAGTGCTTTGCTGATATGTCTGATGCTGATTTCAATGCCTTAACCAATAAAAAAATCTGGATAAATAGAATGGGAAATACGGCTTGCTATTGGCATGCAAGAAACCCAAATTATATTAATACTGAAATATATGTGGCAAACGGCGATGAACTAAACATTACTTGGTATGGAGAATATGCTTATAAACGTAGTGGTACTGACTTAGCTACAAGAAAATTGCTAATAGATTGTTTAAGGAGTAATAGTGTAACAGATACCGTTAAAGCAAATTGTAAAAATATATTTTTAAATTCTTCTGCGATTTCACTTAAAGACCTAATGCAAACTTCTTTTAGTTTTATCGCTGGAACCACTTCTATACGTTACGTAATCCAAGGAGAGAGAGCTCGGCCCTGATAATGCTCCCATTGGCGTTTTTAATACTAATCCTCCTCAAGATTCGTATACTATATTTAACCTAAACTGGCAAAGTAACAGATGAGGGTTTAAAGAGTGAATTTAATAAAGAGGAGTAAGTGGATATGATGATAAAAAGCAAGAATCCTTCTCAAAACCAGAATACATTAAGCTAACGCAATACGGCAAGAGCAAATACTCTTTTTAGGTATATTAAAAATTTAGCGATAAAAGAACCCCGCTCGCCATAAGGCATCACGATGAAATTCCTTTTTCTAGTAGAGATCCCACTTCTTATATGAACTTATATAAAATTAATCACTTTGGAGGATATAACATTGAAATCAAATGGGGCAGGTGTCCGTTTAATTATGGTAGTAGGATACAGTACGCTATATTTAAAGAGGATAAGGAAGAAGATTCAATGTATGAGAACGTATTCCAAAAATCTCAGAGACTGATTGGCACGACTTACCATTAGATGTTTTAAAGTCAGAAGGGGTGCTCACTTTATCAGATATCAACATTAAGGGTAAACTTTTTTAAGAATAAAAACCATCTATGCTGATGCAGGAGTGAGTAAAGAGGTTAAGGATTTATATGAAAACCCTGCTAATTACCATGGATAATATTATATTACAGTTGAAAAAGCTGATGAAACGAATGCCATAGTAAAAGACGGTCCTATCCTTAAAATAGTCAAGATCGTTATAAACACTATATTTGGCGAAAACAGGAAAATTGGAGAATTAACCAACAGCGGAGTGGTGTACAAAATCTATGACAGTGTTGCATCTAATTCTAAACTCGCGAATATAGTTAGGTCTACTTTAGTACTATACATGCTATTCTTTGGTGTAGGCTTTGGAATAGGGATCATCATGGCTAACCAGCAAGAAACTAATTCACAGATTAATTAAATTCGGATTCGTATTAGCTGTGATTTCACCAACTAGCTGGAGTTTCTTCGGCTGCTATTTAGTACCTCTTTGTATTGATGGAACAACAGAAATAATAGCGAATATTATGGCCGGCTCGTATTCTCTTGAAAATGCGGGATTAACTGAAGCAGAAATACTTAAAAATCCTTATCTAATTTTAGAGACCTTTGATGCCCCATTAAAAATTATGCTTAGTGCAGCTGTTTGGAAAAAAATTGTTGCACTTCTATTTAACGGCCTAATTGGAATTGCTATGACCGCTGTTTTAGTGATAGGGATTTTTATCTACTTTAGTTAATATTTTAAAAATGCTAGTGGTATACTTAACATCTATCATAGTGCTTTCTTTACTAATAATTATCACTCCAATCGCCTTACCTTTCATGCTATTCTCCTTAACTAAAACCATTTTTGATAACTGGGGTAAACAGATTATATCTTTTGCCTTACAGCCAATTCTGTGTTTTGCCACAATATCGTTATTTAACTTTTTTAATAATGCTATTAAAAATAATTTTAAATTTCACAGCTTGCCCTACTTGTGCGCTATATATCGGTCTATCTCCAATATATGAAGCTTGCTGGATACCTGCCTACTATCCGTATACAGTATTCACATGCCAGGGCAGGCCAGTGCTGGATTTGGTGTACTCTTTAGTGTTGTATCTACATCTTTAGCATTTTTAATCATAGCACATGGCAGTTATGTGTTTACAACTTATGTGTCTTTAATAGCATCAACAATAGTTACAGGCTCACCTATCAGAACTGCAACCGTAATAGGCGCGATTGATAAAGCCCAAAGTACAGCTGTCGGCACTTTAAAAGCCATTACATTTAACACAAGTGACTACGCAATGTCTGCAATATCAAGAAATAGTGCCAGTCAAGACACTAAAGGCGGTGATTCTTCAGGAGGCGAAGGTGGTGGTGGCGATAACGAAGCTAAAAACGAGGATGGCTCTGAAAGTAAAAGAGCAGGCGCTGACACTCCAAATTACTAAAGATGGGGGAAATGCTGGTAGTGGAAGTGCTGGAAATTAAACTGATTAGAGTTTTGAATATGCTGCGTATAAATGAAGAATTAAAAAATTCTAAGCGGGATATGGTCTGTATTATGATTTACTGTTGCAGGGTTCGTTTTAATATGGCTAGCTTTATAAACTTAGTTTGCCAGAGAAAGAAGGCTAGCTATACTTTTCCGTTGCAGCAAACTCGCTTTAGTTATAGCTCAATCTTTTAAGAATTACATACCTCTATAAACTATCGGAAAGGGTTAAGAGGACAAAAGTTTACATGAGAAGCATATTGTAATGCAACTCTTCAGAGCAAATACTTCTTTAAACCTCAATTCTGTTTAAGGAGAGAATTTAACAGAAGGTTTAGCTGATTTGAGTCAATAAGCAATTAGAGATAAAG
>JALDTH010000035.1 GCA_030073355.1 Candidatus Midichloria sp.
AAAAGGTCATCAATTAAACAGAATATTTCTAATTAGGGATACCATCTTTCTTGTTTGGCATAAAATTGAGAAAATGGCTGTCCTGCTTTTTTAAAACCATATCAGGTATTCTTTTTAAAATTACTTTATTTAGAACTGAGGTTAGATGTGAAGCAATCTAAGCTCCATTTTTCCTTATTATAGCTTTAATAATACCCATTAATGTTCTTACATCTTGAGAAGACGGGTGCATACGCATAATAATATTTCTTATATTTTGCATCATGCCCTCCTTCTTTTCCGGAACTTGAAAAAAATTTGCTACATCCAATTCACTTTCTAAGTGTTTAATAAGATGTGATATTTCTGCTTGTGTGGCCCTCTGCCTTAAATTAGATTTGTGGGTATCGTATTTAGCAAGTTTTGACAGTTCATAGAGTATGATACAGACCGCTTGCGCCAAATTTAAGGATGGGTTAATTTTTGAAGTACTGATTTGCACAATTTCATCGGCAAAAGATATTTCTTCATTTGTAAGGCCGCTTCTTTCTCTGCCAAACATTAACCCTATTTGATGCTTAGAATCAACAAGATGCTGAGCAATCTTCTGCATGCTCTCACTTGGGTTGTTAACCGTTTTTGCTAAATATCTAGTATTAGCTGTTGTTGCAATAAGGTAGTTTATATCAGCGATTGCTGTTCTGATATCTTGAAATATCTCTGCTTGTTCAACAACAAATTTCCCGTGTGCAGCAATTTCTAATGCCTTTTGGTTAGGCCACCCACCTCGAGGATTAACTATACGTAAATTACAACAGCCAAAGTTGCTCATAACCCTGGCTGTTGCTCCTATATTTTCTCCCAGCTGAGGTTCAATCAGTATAATAAAAATACTGGAATGCATGATAAGAAAATATTTCGAGAATTAGAAGAATCTCCTACGTTTCTGACCTTCATCAGAATTATCATTTTTTCTGCCAGATCTCTTATCTTCACGATTTCCCTTATCACTACGTCCTTCGTCGCGGCCTCCTCTATCGCTGCCGCGCTCTCTACCGCGCCCGCCTTTGCGACTGAATTTAGAAGATCTATCAGAAGATTTATCTTTAGGAGCTCTCTCTGTACTTTCAGCGCTAGAGTTGCTTTCATACCTACTCTCGCCACCATTTATAATACTCTTAACACTTAAACGTACTTTACCATTTCTTTCCAAGCCAATCACTTGAACAGTAACTGATTCACCTTCTGATAAGACATCTTCGATGTTTTCAACTCTTGCATTAGCAATCTCACTTATATGAAGCAATCCTTCCATAGCTCCCAAAAACCTAACAAAAGCTCCAAAAGAAGTTAGTTTTGTTACAGTACCTTCATAGACCTTGCCAATTTCTGGAACTGCAACAATATCATTAATCATTTTAAGGGCAATTTCTATAGATTCAGCTGTGACACCAGCAACATTTATCTTGCCGGTTTCTTCTATATCTATCTTCGCACTACTTTTCTCGCAGATTTCCCTAATCACCTTACCGCCAGAACCTATTACTTCTCTGATCTTGTCCTTATCAATTTGAATACTAACAATTTTAGGAGCATAAGGGCTTGCTTTTTCTCTAGCCTTTTCAATAGTTTTAGCCATTTCAGAAGAGATATGGTTTAATCCCTTCATAGCTTGATCCAAAGCCACTTCCATAATTTCCTGGCCAATACCACCAATCTTTATATCCATCTGCAACGCAGTAATACCATCTTTAGTACCAGCCACCTTAAAGTCCATATCACCTAAGTGGTCTTCATCTCCCATGATATCTGACAAAACTACAAAATTATCGCCATCCTTTATTAAGCCCATCGCAATCCCTGCTACCGGCTTAGTAATAGGAATGCCAGCTGCCATCATAGATAATGACGCTCCACAAACTGTCGCCATAGAAGATGAACCATTTGATTCAGTAATTTCAGCAACCACTCGAATAGTATAAGGGAATACTTCCTTTGAAGGTACGACTGCTGCGATTGCTTTCAAAGCGAGTTTACCATGTCCTACTTCCCTTCTTCCAGGTGCCTTTAATGCACTTGCCTCTCCGACCGAATAAGGAGGGAAATTATAATGAAGCATAAGGTGATCAGATTTATTTCCTAATAAATCATCACTCATCTGCTCATCTTGAGAGGTACCTATAGTGGTTACCACAAGGGCTTGGGTTTCTCCACGGGTAAATAACGCAGAGCCATGCGTTCTTGGCAGTAAATCAAGCTCGCAATTTATAGGTCTGATTTGCTCTAAGTTTCTACCATCAATACGCCTCTTCTCCTTTACAATCATGTTGCGTACAATTTTATAGCACATTGAGTTAAACTCTGTTCTAACTGCGCTTTCAGCAATCTCTTCAGAAACCAGCTCACTTAGAGCTTTCTTCCTCGCCTCATCGACTAAGTTGTATCTTAATTGTTTGTGCGGCTCGAGATATGCCTGATTTAAGCTCTTACCAACTAGGCTATTTACTTTCTTAGATAACTCCTTGTGGTTAACTATTTCAAATTTCCATTTCTCTTTTTTAACTTCTTTAGTCAAAGCGTTAATCATTTTAATCACCGGCTTAAATGCCTCTTGACCATACATGACCGCTTTAAGCATTACAGATGCAGGTAATTCCCTTGCTTCTGATTCAACCATCAAAATAGAATCTTTAGTTCCAGCAACCACCAACTCTAAGCTGGA
Source organism: Candidatus Midichloria sp. (assembly GCA_030073355.1). GTDB lineage: Bacteria > Pseudomonadota > Alphaproteobacteria > Rickettsiales > Midichloriaceae > Midichloria. The sequence goes on from JALDTH010000035.1 coordinate 2,702, forward strand.
CTCTAAATCCTTACTTTGGTTTAAAGTAAATTCTCCGTTTTTATAGCCTACCCTTGCAGCTGCAATTGCTTCAGTAAACGGAATTTCTGAGATAGCTAGAGCGGCAGAAGTACCTATTATAGAAAGTATGTCTGGATCATTAACTCCATCATAAGAAAGTACAGTGCATATGACCTGCACAGCATTATGATACCCTTCAGGAAACAAAGGCCTAATAGGTCTGTCGATTAATCTAGAGACTAAGACTTCTCTTTCGCTTGGTTTACTTTCTCTTTTTATAAAACCACCTGGAATTCTTCCAGAGGCATAAAATTTTTCTTGGTAATGAACAGTAAGCGGTAAAAAGCCTGAGTCAATTGCAGATTCTTTCTCTCCAACCACTGTACACAAAACTACCGTTTCTCCCATAGTTGCAACAATAGCAGCAGTTGTTTGTCTGGCTATTTTACCAGTTTCTAGAATGAGCGTGCTTCCTCCCCACTCTATTTGTTTTTTGATAATATAAAACATTTAGTATCCTCTTTAATTTACTGCTTATGATCCGCAGTATTCCAAAAAAATTTATTTTCTTAAGCCTAGCTTAGCTATTAGATCTTGATGTGCAGACTCATTAACCCTTTTATAATAAGCTAAAAGTCTCTTTCTTTTATTTACCATAGCTAGCAAACCTATTCTTGATTGAAAATCTTTGGGGTTCTGCTGAAAATGCGATGTTAAATTATTAATCTGCTCTGTAAGTACAGCGCATTGTACTGCAACAGAGCCAGTATCATTATTACTCTTAGCAAATTCTTTTATTAAACTACTCTTCTTTTCTTTAGTAATCGACATCGTTTTCTCCTATTTTAATTTAAGTCTATAATCATTAATAAGCCGTTTAGGAATTAATTCGGAATCTTGAAAAATACAAACCGCTATAACCTTCTCCACTGTAATATCGCATACAACGAGCCTTTGGCCCTCACGGTAATTTAAGTTCTTTACCTGAATCCTTTTTCCTTGACGTAATGCTCTGATTTCTTGTTCATTAATATGCAAAACTAAGATGTCGTCCAGCAGAGCGTTTACCGGCTGCAAAAAATCAAAAAGCATTTCGAGCTGGCAAGCATTATGCACTAACTGTAATAAATAATCCAGCTTTATTGAATCAAATTGTGTAAATTTACCAATCTTGATCCTCCTTAGATATGAAACATGACCGCAAGCCCTTAATTTATTTGCAATATCTCTTGCAAGAGATCTTACATAAAAACCCTTGCCACAACTCACTTCAAAAGTCGTCGCATCATTCACGTGATTAACTAGCCTTATGCCCCCCAAGAACACCTCTCTTTCAATCAAAGAGAATTCCTGGCCTGCTCGAGCCATTTCATAAGCTCTTTTCCCATTTATATGTAAAGCAGAATATCTAGGAGGTTGCTGTTTTATTATAGAATTATGTTTAAATTCTTCTATGCAAGCTGTAATTTCTGCTATTGTTGGAATAACTGCAGATGTTTGTGTTACCGACCCGGTTAGATCTAGCGTGTCCGTACTTACACCCCATTTTATTGAAAATTCGTAAGTTTTCTCTTGATCCATTACATAATCAATAAGCTTTGTAGCTTCGCCAATTGCTGCAATGAGAATACCTGAAGCAAATGGATCGAGAGTGCCTGTGTGCCCAATTTTACTAGGCTTAATAAATCTCTTCAATTTATTAACTGCAGCTGCTGAACTTATTCCTTGTGGCTTATCTATAATAAACCAGCCGTTTATTACATCATTGAGCACCAGTTCAAAGTAAAAAAATAATTGCCGTAAATTGGCTGAGCAAATGATTTATAACCAGAAAATATCCAGCCGTTGAATATTACGGCACCTGTATCTCTCTCAATTATTTCAATAAAAGCTTTGTAGTTTGGAGATAAACTAACACCTAAATCTTGCACGCAGCGTTTTACTTGTATCTGTAAATTAGCAAACTCAACTCTTTCATTCATTTTATTTTTTAAATGCACTATTCTGCCGAAGCTTACGTCTATAACTTTTAAATTAGCAATTTTACAGTCTTTATTGATCGCAGCTTCCCTAGGAATTAACATAGTATTACTTCCATTCTCTTCGTCTGGATTAATCCAAATACTTTTATTATCATCTAAGAGGACATTTTCCTGCTCAAATATAGAAAATATCGACTTATTCTCTTGGTTTACTTCAGCCAACCCTATATTTAAAAAAGCTAAGTAACAAAATAAAAAAATAGAAAATTTTTTTATTAGCATCTTTAGCCAGGGATATTCGTCGCATCAATTTCATCAGCTATGCTGTTATGGCCTCTCTCCTGGTTAGTAGCTCTCTCTTTCAATTCAATACTACTATCTTGAGAATCTGCTTTTTTTTCAGCTCCACCAAATATAAATTTACCTATTAAAGATTCAAGACTTAACGATGATTGAGTGAATTCTATCACTCCACCATTATTTAAATACTTCTCATCTGCTCCTGGAACAAGTGATATATATTTATCACTCATCAACCCAAGACCAATTATTTCAGCAGAGGTATCTATCGGCAATTTAATATATTGCTTTATTTTCATTTGTACCAAGGCATGATAAGTTTTTTCATCAATAGATTGTCTAACAACCTTACCAACCGTTATACCACTTATTTTTACTGGAGAACCAACGTTAACCCCATCTATTTTGTCAAATTCAGCTTTTATGATATAGCTACTCTCATCAACAGTAAAAAATCCACCTTCCTTATAGGCAATAATTACTGAACCAACTGCTAATAACAAAACAATTAATCCCACTATCGTCTCCACAACACTTTTATTCATTTATTTCTTGTCTCCATGGTTTATAACTTTGTTTCACTCTTTTGTCAGTTTTATCTGGAGAGTAAGAAAAACTCGTTCCAGTTAAATTGGGCATATGATTTTTTTCCCAATGGTGACTCTTATGTATAGCATCGTTTTTGTTGGGTGGCAAATCAGCCTGATAGTGCAGCCACAAAAACCATGTACTCGGTACTTTGCCCCCAATTGGTAAGCCATTATAACAGACCCACCTATTTTCTCTACCAAAATCTCTAAGTATTCTAGTACTTCTAAAATAAATATTACCAAACTCATCTTGGCCTACCTGTTCTCCGAACAATTTGGCATATAATTTTGTTGCAAATGTCATAAATTATTTAATATATCTATTATTTAATATATCTCGCTAAAATAAAATTCAAATTTTGAGGCTTAACCCCAAGCTCTTCTAAGGCGTTCTCAGAAGTTACTACACTATTTTTCTTTAAAGACTTAACTTGATCAGCGGTCAATATTGGTGTTGGGAAAATGGTTTGTAAAACATATGCAATTAATAAAGATAAGCTGAATGGTAAAGGTATAAATATCCTTCTTTTATTTATCAAAGACGCGATAAGCTTAAATAGCTGTTTTAACGAGTATTGTTTTTCTCCTCCTATTTCAAATATCTTGCCCGCAACTTGTGAATCAGGCAAGTTACAGCACTTTTCTATTGCCGCAGCCACATCATCAACATATATAGGTTGAAATTTCGTCTTTCCTAAAACGACCATTGGAACAAAAAATGAATATCTTATAATCTTAGCAAATAAATTTAAAAACCTATCTTCAGAGCCAAATATTACACTAGGCCTCAATATTACCGCTTCAGGGAATTTATTCAGTACTGCCATTTCCCCTGAAATTTTACTTATACTATAATCTGACTTACTAGTTTTGCAAGTCAGAGCTGAGATATGCACAAGCTTTGAAACATTATTTGCCCTTGCAAAATGTGCTATCTTTTCTGCTAGCTCAATATGTACTGCTTGAAAAGTTTCATTTTTCGTTTGGAACAAAATTCCAATTAGATTTATCATGTGGGTTGTTCCTACAAGCAATTTCTGCCACTCCATCTCTAAATTCGGTACTTTTTGAAAAGATATTTGACCAACAGAACACATCAAAGATAAATCCTGCCTAAAACTTGCTGATCTTCCAACTACAATTATCTTAGCATTAGTTTTGGCTAGCCTTCTTATTACATAACGCCCAACGAATCCACTACCACCAAAAACTACTATTCTACTATTTTCATCAATATTCATAAAACCAATTCAATAAGTACGCTTATAGCTTGCAAATTTTATTTTATACTATTAAAGATAAATTAACTGGTCAATTCATTATTTGCTGTTAAATTAAACACTATTAATCAGTAAATTTACAAATTGTTTTAATTTTTAAGAGAATAAAAAATGAATAAAGAAGAGAAATATCCTTTTAAACTACCAGACCTCCCTTATGCAAAAAATGCTCTAGAGCCTGCAATCTCAGCTAACACATTATCTTTCCATCATGAAAAACACCATCAAACCTATGTAACAAATTTAAATAATTTAATAAAAGATCGTCACTTCTCTTCTCTCTCTTTGGAAGAAATTATAAAGGAGACGGCTAATGAAATAGCAGAAATTGCAATATTTAATAATGCCGCTCAGGTATGGAATCACACATTTTATTGGCATTGTATGCACCAAGGTGGTGGCGGAGCCCCCACAGATAATTTACTAAGACAAATTGAAAGAGACTTTGACAATTACGATAATCTTAGGGCAGAATTTAGCAGAGCTGCCTCATCGCAATTTGGCAGCGGGTGGGCGTGGTTGATCTGGGATAAGGATCAAAGACGCTTATTAGTAACAAAAACTGGAAATGCTGATTTGCCAATGGTGCATGGGCAAGTGGCTCTACTTACTATTGATGTCTGGGAACATGCATATTACCTGGACTATCAAAACCGTAGAGTTGACTATATTACTGCCTTTTTGGAGCATCTTGTGAATTGGCGGTTCGCAGAAGAAATTTTTGCTAGGTGCTAATGTATTAGTCCCTAGCAAGTAATTAAAAAAATAAGCTATGGGATTAAAGGATTTTTTTGTAAGACTAAAGAATAAACAAGAAGTTGCTGCGCCTTCGGACGTAGCAATATTACGCAACTGGTATAAAGAGAGGTATGAAAGCACTGTTATTCAGCGTAATCTTTTATTTGTCATATCAGTTGCGTCACTAGTAATAATCACCTTTTCTGTTCTCGTGATTAGATACGTCAGAAGCATCAGATCTATCGAACCCTTCATCATTGAAATAGAGAGAAAGACAGGCATACCAACCGTAGTTGACCCAGCATAATTGAGGCGTATTCTGCTAATGCATCCATAAAACGTTATTTTGTCTGGAGATATATAACAGCAAGAGAAGGATATTTTCCTTCGACATATACATATAATTATACAACTACTGTGAGGGTATTATCAACCCCAGAAGTGTACTTCAGCGACTACAGGCCAAAATATAGTATAGCTAATCTAACAAGCCCCTATAATTTGTACTCTCAAGGTAGTAGCCGAACTGTTAAATTAAAATCCATGATGTTTACTAACGACTCCTCTGCTCAAGTTAGAATTTCAATGGAAGTTACCGGTTTAATGAATATGAAGATGGATAAAATAGTTTTCATTGAATTTGATTTTCAGAACATTGAGATGAACGATGAGGAAAGATTAATAAATCCTTTGGATTTTAGGGTTAAGTTATATAGGATAGAAGATGAAAAAATTCAGTAGCTTATTTACGCGATACATTACTTTGATCGTTTGTATCTTTTTTGCTTTTAAAACTGCGAATGCCCTATTGGACAAGCCTATAGCTACAGATAGCAGAATTAGAACATTCGTTTATAGCCAAAATGAGGTGTTTGGAATAGTAGTCCACTACGGTTATCAAACCAATATAGAATTTGCGGATGGAGAGGAAATACAAACTATCAGTAGGTAATAACTTGCTTGGCAATTATCACCCCTAGGTCGCCGGCTATTTATCAAACCATTAGAAGAAAATATTCTTACTAATATGACTTTGATAACTAATAAACGCACCTACCAATTCGAACTACAATCTAAAGATCTAGCTGGACTGACAGATGATGAGTTAGTTTATGTTGTAAGATTTTTTTACCCGTATGAGAATCAAGGAAAATGATATAATACCGGCAATCCAACCTTACAATTTTGATTATAAAATTAGCGGGCCAGTGTTCTTAAGCCCCAACGAAAGTTTTTGACGATGGGATTAATACCTATTTTAAATTTCCTAAGAACTTAGACAAGGTTCCGGTTATTGAAAATAAAATAGGCAGTAATAGGCAGTAACATAATCAAAACTACTCCTAAAAAGCTAAAAGATTATATTTTAGTAAATACTACTGGCACTTCTTTTCTTATTTCATTAAATAATCAAAAAGTGGAAATAATTAATAATAAATTGGTTAGATAGAGCAGGAAAAAGTAAATGATCAGTATTCTTCTAATCCAGAAACAAAATTCCAGCCCGAAGCTTCTGGAGGAAACTCTAATCCAAGCAGCTTCCAACAGCTAAGCTAGTGGCGGTAATAAAATTGATGGTATAAAAACTGCTAAAAATAATATCCAAGAGCAATTCTTTCAGTCGCGATCAACTCTGATCATAAAAAGCTAATAGGACTGCTGTCATTGGTTGCAATTGGAGCATTAGTTTATTTCCTTTTTTTTAGCGGCACTCCAAAACTCCCGATAAGCAAAAAGATGACTATAACAAAAAGATAGAAGCCAACAAAGAAGAGATAGTAAAACAATCAATATCGTTACCAAAGGTAGCGGTCAACGACAATACGAATGTAGTACAGCCTGCTAAATTACCTGATCCTTTGCCAGTTGCAGATCCTACTCCTCCCACTCCGCTGCCACGAGTTCCTAGGGTTTGGTAATTGCTCTTTAGATAAAGAATCTATAGGTAAATCTTCAGCCCCACAAGTCGTAGCTACAAAAATCTCTGACTTATTAAATAGAACTATCTTGCAAGGAAAGATAATTAATTCTATTCTAGAAACTGCTATAAATACGGATATACCGGGCACGTTAAGAGCAATTGTAACACGTGATGTTTATTCTGAGTCAGGTAATAATGTTTTAATACCCAAAGGTTCTCGCCTTGTTGGTACCTATGAATCAGAGGTTAAACCAGGACAAACCAGAGTTAGTATAATGTGGGAATAGACTAATTCGGCCGGATAGCGTAGAATAGCTATTGAATCAGCAGGAACCGATGCGCTTGGTAGAGCTAGGGCAGTAGGCCAGGTAGATAGTAAATTCTTCTCTCAGCTTCTTAATGCTTTCTTGGTTTCTTATGTTATTCCACTTGGAGTACAACAGCTTTCAGGACCTGGCAACAACCAGATTTCAACCTCAACATCTACAGGGGGTAGCGGTACAACTACTACCACTACCGGTATAGCTAAAGATTTTACTCTACAGCAAGCCGCCCAATATTTTAGTAAATTAGCTTCAGATGCAGAAAAAAATAATTTTTCATCTAAACTGATTATTAGGATCGATCAGTGTACTATAGTCGATATTTTAGTACAAAAGGATTTAATTTTTCCAACAAGTATAGCAGGTAACAGGACGGTATTACCATGAATTTAGCAGCATTAGAAATTTATCTAGAACCATTAATCTATTAATAGGCCTGCAGAGGCCTGGGTCGAAAAAAGAGGAGATATTAGGAAAGAAGTTCTTACCCAATTAGATTTTAATCACTTAAGAGAACTTGCGCAGCTAGTTGCTCAGTCAACTGAGCAAACTATTAGTGAAGAAACCCCTATCCTATCGGCCACATTACCAACCGGCTTTAGGATACAAATTGTTATTCCCCCTGCTTGCGAGCCAGCAACTATAGGGATGTCTATAAGAAAGCCCTCTTCGATGAACTTGTACCTTGACGGATATGAAAAATTAGGGGCTTTTGATAACACTGCAGTTGAAGAAGAAGTTGATAATAATACTCTTATACTTAAAGATTTATTGGTCAAAAAAGATATCAAGAATTAGAATCGGTATTAAGAAAGAAAAATATAATAACATACCACTCTAATAAAACTCCTCCTTTACTTAATAAATCTGTTGTAAGATAGTTAATTAGAAAATTCCTCTTG
>JALDTH010000036.1 GCA_030073355.1 Candidatus Midichloria sp.
GAGAAAATGGTTGTCCTGCTTTTTTAAAACCATATCAGGTATTCTTTTTAAAATTACTTTATTTAGAACTGAGGTTATATAAACAAGCTTATTGCAACCTATATTCCGGGTATAAGTATCAAATCTATTGGATATCGATAAAATAAAATAGATTTACAAGGTCTTTGCGTGATCGGTAACTATCATATTAACTCTTTTTTGGTGCTGTCGTTACCGGAGATAATATAAATTAAGAAACAATCAACACTATAACTATAAAAATGTCGATGAAGCGTTATTTACCATTACAGACTTAAAAAAGAAAATAGAGCAGTTGATTAATAAAGCTCAAGATCAAACTAAACAAGCCGAAATTTTAAAAGCCAAACAGATTAATTAAGATTAATTAGTAGTTCCTTAATGTCTCAAATATTCGCAAATAAAAAGAGAATTAGAAAAGCCTCCCTTCTTCACTATTATATTCAATCGTCAAAGGCAACTAAACTAAATGATCTTGTAAAAATTTTAGAAGATGCAAATCATGAAGTATCAATGAGCCTACATGGAAGCGCTCAGTGAAGTACACAGCCTTGATTTTAAACCATTAACTACTACCATTAACTACTCTCTTATAGATTCATCCACGTAAGACATGAGATTTATCAAAACTGAGTCAGGTTTAGTTCAAAGGACTTCAGAAACCTTGGTGGTTAATATCACCGCTCAGGCAACTGGCCTTGAAGCAGGTACCATCAAAAAATAGTGGTAGGTTCTTCTCTGCAGTTGCCAAGGTATCTTATATTGTGAACTCTAATCCTTGATTTTTATAGAGCGCGATTAGTCTAAGTAATTATGCGGTGGGGCGCGCGACAGTGGCCATAAGCTTTTTGACTTCACCTTTTTGCTTTCTTGCACTCGCTATTGGTGCCGGAGTGTATTACCTATAACTTACCTAATTATCAATTATCAAGAAAAACCTGATCTACAAGAAGGCAAGAATATTGAAGAAATGTATCTTGATTTTATTCATACTGAATACAGCGCTTTAACATCAAAGTTCTTATCTCCTAAGAAATCTCTCTACTCTAGCAGATCTTTAGCTGTATAGAACTGCAGTGATTTTCCAGAGATCAAAATAGAATCTGCGGCCTCGGTTTATCACTCTCTATATCGCGAACAATAAAGGTAAATTTTTTTTCTGAATCTACAGAAGTATCTGGTTTAGTTTTGACAAATACCTTAAATCTATTTTCTAAATCCGCCTCAATAGGAAAACATAGTTTCTTCTGATAGGTGTTGCCCATATGCATCATATTACTTTTAATTAGAGCATCAGTTACACCTCTTGTTTCTAAACAAATATCTTTTACTTTTAACGCTTTGTTAGCAATATAAACATTATAGGTATTTCGAATATCTCCATCTGGTAGAGTAGTAAATAATGGTCCGCGTTCCATCTCAACGGATAAAACAAATATTAATTTATCGAGCAGATTTTTCAGTATAATTTTGGCCTGATTAATTTAACTTGTGCTTTCAAGCCTTTTTTTAATTTTTCCGTTAAATTAATACTAGAATATGAGATTAAGCCAAGAGGCTGATTGAGTTTGCTTATCACAGCATCACATGCATCTATACATAATCCACAGCCTATACATTGTTGCATTTGTAGCCCGTCTCAAATATCTATTCCCATAGGGCAAACAGCCACACATCTATTATAGCAGTCAACACAATCGCCAAAATTTTTCAATTTAGTGTTTTTTTGTAAACGAGGCTCGCCACACCAGCTATGATATGTTACAATTAAACTATCATTATCTAGCATAGCTGATTGAAACCTGTCGTACGGGCAAATGTAAGTACATACTTTTTTCCTCATTAAGCCCGCTAAGATATAAGTGGCTAAAAAGTCAAACCAAATAACCAAGACCTTGAAGCCATGCCTAACTGCCATAGAAATAAGTCATAGCAAAAACTTAGAGCATCATAAAAATAACAAATCCAACCAGAAGCAAGAAAGAAACTTAAACCTCCCCATGCAAGACGCGTTAACAACTTTTTTACTAATTTAGATGAATTCATCGGCATTTTATCTAATGCTATCCTGCTATTGCAGCTCCCTTGAAAAAACGCTTCGACTTTAATAAAAAGGTCTACAAAAACAGTATGAGGACAAGTATAACCACACCATATGCGGGCCCAAAATGGAAGTAAATAAGAAAAACCCAAAAGCCGCTATAATCAAAGTAGTCGTTATATAAATTTCCTCTGGCCAGATTTCTATATTAAAAAAACAAGCTCTTCTAGTAGGTAAATCAATCATTATAGCTTGAGTTGTAGTGTTTCCATCTCTATACCATCTAAGCCAAGGAGTTAAAAAATAGAACAACAATAGCACAATATTTGCACGATCTTTTATGGTTCTATATCTACCAACAACGCTTTGAGAATAAATCTTAACCATATTATCAATTTATGCTGGTTATATTCTTATATTGATTATAAAATTTGCAATATTCTCTATTTAAACTTATTAGTTCTTGATGGCTTCCATACTCTGCAACTCTACCATTTGCTATCACACATATCATATCTGCTCCCTCTATTGAAGACAATCTATGAGCAATCACTATTGTAGTGCGCCCTTTTTTAAGCCTATCTAGAGCTTCTTGAACTTGCTTTTCAGCAATGGAATCTAAGGCGCTAGTTGCCTCGTCAAGCAACAAAATAGGTGAGTTTTTTAACATAGCTCTTGCTATTGCTAATCTTTGCTTTTGACCTCCAGAAAGCTTTACTCCTCTTTGGCCAATAAGAGTATTATATCCTTCTGTGAGGTTTATAATAAAATCATGAGCTGCAGCGGCAACTGCTGTTTTAACAATTTCCTCTTGCGTTGCTTCTAACTTCCCATACCTAATATTGTCCATAATCGTCTCATCAAAGAGCGCAATTTCTTGACTGACCAAAGCAATTTCATTTCTTAGATCGTTAAGGCGCATTTTAGTAATATTCTGACCTCCTATAGTGATATAACCGCTTTCTGGATCATATAAGCGTTGTAGGAGCTGCAATACCGTAGTTTTGCCAACTCCAGAGCTACCAACAAGTGCAACTGTTGTTCCTTCTTGTATTCTCAAATTAAATCCATCCAGAATTTTCAGTCCAGTTTTATAAGAAAAATGTATATCATGGAATTCTATATTAAAATTTGTTAGTGTAAAATGTGGAGTGCGAGGATCATTAAAGATAGTAGGCTTGTCATCTAGTAATGAAAATATGCGCTTAGCTGCTGACAACGCCTCTTGCAGTGAAGTATTAAGTTGAGTTACTGACTTCAAAGGCTTATAGGTCATCATTAGGGCAGTAATGAACGAAAAGAACTCACCAGGGCTCATCTTTGAATCTATAACTTCGGATCCACCGTACCATATTATAAAGGCTATAGCCACGCTACTCAACACCTCCATCATTGGTGAAGGAGCAGATTCTATATATGCAGATTTTTTGTAAAGGGAAAGTACATTATCTATAACTTTTTTTGCCCTAGAAATTTCATATTCTTCTCGACAATAGGATTTAACCAAGCTTATATGCTGAAAAGTTTCATCAAGCCTTACAGTGAAGCTTGAAAGCCCTTCTTGAATTTTTCTAGCAACATGTCTCATCTTATGACCTAATTTCAGCATTGGATAGAATGCAACTGGTATAATAAAAACTGCTATTAATGCTAGGCTTTTACTTTGATAAAACATCAAAAAAACTAGACCAATTAAAGTACATAGTTCCTGTACCGCACCTGTTAATAGATCTGATACACTTTTACGCATCGCATTGATATCATTGGTCATTCTTGATATTAAATTTCCGGAAGGGTACTCCGTTAGTAGTTTAGTATCTGCGTATATCAAATGGGAATACAATCTTATCTGCAAATCATTAATAATTTTCTGGCCCAATTTTTTCGTTGTGGACAGTTGATAAAAGTGCGCCCCCCCCTTGACTATGCTGTTTATCACAATAAATGCGGGAACAATGTAAAGCATTGTAAGTTCTTTATTAAAGAATATACTATCTAAAACTGGCTGCATTAACCATGCATTTATCGCAGTTGTTATAGCAGCTAAAAACATTAAGAAGATTACAGCTAAAAATTTTTGACGATAATGGTGGATGTGCTCTGTATATAGCCTTCTAATTAGATACCAACTGCTACCATAGTTTACTTTGTTGCCCTTGTTCATTAATAAATTACCTAAACATCAATCAACTATTTTTTTCCAAATTTCTTTTAATAAAGAATTATTTTTACTATCTTCAACTGAACCGCTCTCTCTTACCTCGTCAATAGCAACTTCGTCATTGGGCTCAATATCTTCTTCAAATGTCTTTAATCCATTCCTACTACGGCTAAGGAACCTCTTACGGCGTTTAGGATTTTTGTTTACCTTTGGTTCTTCAATTTTGTCTAATTCAGTTTTATTTTCCACTGTAGGCTGAGTTTTAAATTTCTTTTTCTGACTTGCTTTAGTAGCTTTTGTACTTTCCTCTGTGACTTTAGAACTCTGCTCCTTCTCATTATTATCAATACGATAAGGTTCAAAATCTATAGCAGATAATGCTGTTTTCTTAGACTCTGAAGCTCTTTTCACTCCTTCTAAGAAAAAGCTATCTGCTCCGGCATCCTTATCAATTGCAAAACTGAGCTTAATACCACGATTCTGCTCTATATTCGCTATATCATTACACTTTTGATTTAATAAATATAGGACTAGCTCTTGTGAGCACGAGACTTTGAATTCATTATAGATACCCTTTGCTACCTCATTTTCTATGGCTCTAATAATCGCAATAGCTGTCACATTTTCTGGTCTGATCCTTCCTCTACCCGCACAGTGATTACAAGGCAACATATAAGTTTCAGAGAAACTTTGACGCAGCCTTTGTCTAGACATTTCTAAAATACCAAATTCACTAATCTTACCCATCTGAGTTCTTGCTTTGTCATGAGATAAAGCCTCTTTCAAGGCTTTTTCCACTTCTTTACGATTTTTAGCCTCGGCCATATCTATAAGATCAATAACAATTAAGCCTGATAAGTCTCTTAATCTAAGCTGTCTTGCCACCTCTTTTGCGGCTTCTAAGTTATTTTTTAGCGCTGTATTTTCAATACTCCTCTCACCCGTAGATTTTCCAGAATTTACATCAATTGCCACTAATGCTTCAGTTTGATTTATTACTATATACCCGCCAGAGCTTAATTGTACATTGTGATCGTAGAGCTTACCTAATTGTTCTTCTATGCCATATTTGCTAAAAATAGGCGTAACAGCTTGATGTAACTTTACTTTATCTACATGCCTTGGCAAGAGCAATTTTGTAAAGTCTTTTGCATTTTCATAAGCTTTTAAACCTGAAACTATTATTTCATCGATATCGCTATCATATAGATCCCTAATGGCTTTTTTTATTATATCACCCTCTTCATGTATAAAAGCTGGTGCAACTGAAGAAAGAGTGTGTGATCGTATATTATTCCAAAGTCTGCTTAGATAACTCAAATCTCGTTTAAGCTCCGTCTTAGTTTTATAACCACCGGCAGTTCTTACGATCACGCTATTTGAAATTTCCAGATGTTCACTCAACTCTTGTACCACTGCTTTAAGTCTCTTTCTCTCTTCAGCATCATCTATCTTTCTCGATACTCCGCCAACATTTCCAGAATTAGGAAGTAGTACACAGTATCGTCCAGCCAATGATATATATGTTGATAGGGCAGCTCCCTTATTGCCACGTTCTTCTTTAGTGACCTGCACTAATAGAGCTTGGTCTTTTCTTATTACTTCTTGAATTTTATATTTCTTATAAAATAAAGGTCTGCTAACTTCCTCTTCGTCTCCCTTGGCATCTTCATCAATATCATCCAACCCTGAACTTTGAGCTTCTTGCTTAGCTTGGGCCATGAATTCAAGTATTGCTTCTTTATCATTTTTAGGGATCTGATAATAATCAGGATGAATTTCTGCTAAAGGTAAAAATCCTTGTTTATTGCCTCCATATTCAACAAAAGCTGCTTGTAAGGATGGTTCAACTCTTGTAACCTTTGCTAAGTAAACATTACCCTTAATCGAGTTTCTATCTTTATTATGATAATCAAAGGCTTTTATAATATTGTTTTCTGTAAGAACTAGTCTAATTTCTTCTTCATGTGCTGCATCTATTAATATTCTTTTTGCCATACTTAAGTACTATTTTTGATTTTTCTCAATTTTATAAAAAATAAAGCAATATTTATGAACTGCGCCCCTGCCCCTAAAGCAATATACTAAATTTCAGATCTTGTTAAATTTAGCTAGACTTTAATAAGAATTATTGCTTTTTATAAACTGCCGAGTAAATTATCTTGAGCTATTTCAAAGATTACCGGTAGTTAAAATTAGGCGTATATCTAAGATTATTTTATGCAAATAGTCAAGTAAAAGGATTAATTAAAAATTAAAAAGAATAAAAAATTATGTTTAAGCTCCCCATTATTTTGATCAAACAAAATACTAAAATAAACTTCCTAAAACAGCGTTATATAGCCTACTTGATTAGTGCAGTTATTACTATAGTAACCTTGATATGTATTTTCACTAAAGGATTTAACTTGGGCATAGACTTCACAGGAGGGGTGATTATGGAAATCGGTTCTTCTTCAATTACTACCAATAATATGCGATCTTTCTTGAGCCAAGCTGGCTATCATGGAGCTGTAATACAACACGACGAGAAAAATAATCTAATTGTCAGACTGCAACCGAAACATAATAATTTATACGCTAGTGAGATAGAGGTCCTCAAAAATAGTATTGCTACAGAATTTACCGGTGTAGAATTTAGGAAGATTGACTACGTAGGACCTAAAATTGGAGATGAGCTCATCAATAAAGGGATTATCGCCGTGGTACTTGCTCTCATTGCAATGATGATATACGTCGCAATAAGATTTAATTGGGTTTTTGGTATAGGAGTTGTTATAGCCTTAGTTCATGACATAATTGCCACTCTTGGTTTTTATATTTTTTCTAGGTTTGAATTCGATTTAACTTCTATTGCTGCGATACTGACCATTATAGGATATTCAGTTAATGATAGTGTAGTAATATACGACAGAACTAGAGAAAACTTAAGAAAACATGCTAAAAAGAGTACTGCTGAGTTGATTAATTTAAGTATCAATGAAACCTTATCAAGAACTATCATGACTGCTGCCACTACCCTATTAGTCTGCATAGCACTGGTCTTATTTGGAGGGCCAGCCTTAAAAGGATTTGGAGCCGCGTTGTTTTTCGGGATAGCTTTTGGTACATATTCTTCTATATATATCTCTGCGCCGTTATTGACACTATTTTATGAATCTAAAGAAGTAAGGAGTTTATAATTTTGCAATTTTACCTACATTAGCGTATAAGGATTTTAAGTTACAGGATATAAAGAGATGCAAAATATAGCTTATAAAATAACAGGCGGAGAAAAAGTTAGCGGTAAAGTGACGTGTATGGGAGCAAAAAATTTTGCAACCAAAGCCATGATAGCCTGTTTGCTATCAAGAGAAATATCTACCTTGAATAATGTCCCAAGAATTGGAGATGTTGAAATTACACAGAAACTTTTAGAATCAGCCGGAGCTCTTATCAGCTGGAATTCACATAATTCTTCCATAACTATAGACCCAGCGCCTCTACAAGAATCAAAAGTTGCGCTTCCAGATTCAAGAACAAATAGGATGCCAATTCTATTGCTTAGTGTGCTTTTACACCGATTCGGAACCGCAACTGTTCCAACAGTGGGAGGAGATGATATCGGTAAAAGAAATGTCGATTTTCATATAGACGCTATTCAAAAATTTGGAGCAGATGTAAAAAAAGAAGGTAATGTATACGCTGCAGAAGTGAGAAATAAGCTCAAAGGTTGTCACATAACTTTACCTTACCCATCAGTGGGAGCCACAGAAACCTGTTTATTCTTAGCCACACTCGCCGAAGGGACTAGCGTGATTAAGAATATTGCAATTGAGCCAGAGATCATCGCGTTAATAACTATGTTAAGAGCGATGGGTGCTATTATATTTTTAGACTCAGTGAGATGTTTAACTGTACACGGTGTGCAGGAATTAGATGGCACTAATATTTATGTAATCGGAGATAGAATAGAAGCCGCTTCTTGGGCATCACTCGCTTGCGCCTCAGGCGGAGAAATAGAAGTTTCTGGGGTCAAACCTGATCAACTTGGTAATTTTCTTTCATATTACAATCAAGTTGGTGGTGGTTACAAATTGATTGATGCTGATACAATTAAATTCTATCGTCGGCATGAGTTAAAGCATGTCATTATTGAAACAGATGTTTATCCAGGATTTTCAACAGATTGGCAACAGCCTTTTTCAGTATTATTGACACAAGCTAATGGTATGTCTGTAATTCATGAAACTGTATATGAGCAGCGATTCGGTTATTTAGAAGTATTAAATAAGTTAGGAGCAAAAACTCAAGTAGTAAAAGCTTGCTTAGGCTCTCTTCCTTGTCGCTATAAAGGCTTTGACTATGAGCATGGTGCTCTAATATACGGCCCCACAACCCTCAAAGCAATTCCAGAACCAATTGCAGTACCAGATATAAGAGGTGGGCTTGCTTACCTTATTGCTGCTGCCCTTGCTGAAGGCACGACTATACTAACAGTTGCAGAACAAATAGAAAGGGGATATGGCGATTTAATCAAAAAGTTAAAAGATGTCAACCTAAGGATAGAAAAAATAAGAGTATGAGCACCATCGAAACATTTAAAAAAAGTATAGAGAATACCTTAGAGCTTCTCAGGAGGTATCTTTGACTGGGAGAATTCTTTAACAAGATTACAGCAACTTCACTATAAGTGCGAGCAGCCATCTTTGTGGTCCAATCAACAAAAGGCTAAGAAACTGCTAAAGGAAAGAGATTACCTGGAAAAATCTATTAATGGAATCGTCGAGATTGAAAAAAAACTTAAAGAAAATTTAGAATTATACAATTTAGCGAGTGAAGCTAATGATCAAAGCTTAATCTTAGAAATTGACCACGAATTAAAAAAACTATCTCAAGAAACGAAAAAGCAAGAAATAGAATGTTTATTTTCAGGGGAAGCTGACAATAACGGCTGCTTTCTTGAAATTCATTCTGGAGCTGGAGGAACTGAGAGTAACGATTGGGCTTCTATGTTACTTAGAATGTACCTACGTTGGATTGAGCGCCATAAATTTAAGTCCGAAATAATAGATCAACTAAGTGGTGAAGAGGCTGGTATAAAATCATGTACGATAAAAATTTCGAGTCCTGGGGCACATGGTTGGCTTAAGAATGAAAACGGTATACATAGATTAGTTAGAATTTCACCATTTAACAGCGCTGGAAAAAGACACACCAGCTTTGCAAGCATTTTTGTGTATCCAGTTGTTGATGAAGACATGCAAATTGAAATAAAAGAGTCAGACCTAAGAATTGATACTTATAAAGCATCAGGAGCGGGCGGACAGCATATTAACACTACAGATAGTGCAGTTAGAATCACACACCTGCCAACAGGAATAGTAGTGCAATCACAAAGCGACCGTTCCCAGCACCGTAATCGAGATGAATGTTTTTCTATGCTAAAAGCAAGGCTCTATGATCTGGAACTTAAGAAAAAAGAAGCAGCAGCTAGCCAGCTGAATGCCGCTAAAACCTGCATTAGTTGGGGCTATCAGATTAGATCCTATGTTCTGCATCCTTATCGTATGGTTAAAGATTTAAGGACCGGTCACCAAGAGACAGACATCACTGCAGTTTTAGACGGAGATCTTGACGAATTCATGTATAAAATGCTAGTAAGCAAAGCGATCGGCAAGGGCTTAGATAACTTCATTGAAATTTAGAGATTATGCGTTGGATAGATATTTACGACATAGCAATTTCTTTAGAAGAGAAGTACCCTGATATTGATATAATTAATATCGGATTCCCAAAACTAAAAGAGATGGTGATTTCTTTAAATTATTTTGATGATTTGCCTAATAGATCAAATGAAAAGATACTAGAAGCAATTCAAGCTGCATGGCTTGAAGAAAGAGTTAGATAGTAGAAAGTCTACTTTATTAGAAACAAACAAAGTATACGATCCTGCAGCTAACTTACCCTCAGTTTGGAGTAAGTAGGTTTGAGTTTATTTTTCCATGAGAGAGAGGGTTTGTTGGGTTTGAAG
>JALDTH010000037.1 GCA_030073355.1 Candidatus Midichloria sp.
TCCAGGTTTCTTTTGCGCTCTCTTTATTACTACTACTTCCTTCTTTCTTCAATTTATTTTGTTAACAGTGCCATAGTCAAGATATGTGCACCAACTAGCTCTACCAGCTATCTAAGGATGATAATACTTTACTCCAATTTGCTAAGCATATGAGCGATCATAATCATACCTATGTTATTCCAGGCAAAAGGAGTGCTGGATAATGATAAAGTTATTGCTCATGGCCTCACAGCCCTTCTTCTTTAGTTCTATGGTATTGCAGATGAACTTAATCCTAGGCTTGATTTTACTCTCTGTGAAGAAGTACCTATAACCTATATAAGAGTCTGCTCCTATTACCTACCACTTATAAAATTTTATTCTTAATCTATTACAAGGGTTGAAAGTAGCGCTGGAATACTGTTATGTTGGTCTTTAGAAGCGGTCACTCTTGTATTATCTAATAAAGCTCTGGCTTTATCTTTCTTCTTGTCTTGTATAAGAAGAGAAGCCTCAAGCAATTGCCTGCTATAGCTGAATGTTGGCACCCTATGACGCTCTTGCAACATCTTTAAACCTTCTTCATTCGTAATTTTTTCCGCTCTTAAATACGATGCAATTCTCATTAACCCTGCAAAAGCTCTCAATGATTGATCTAAGTGTTTATTTTCTTCGATAGTTCCATATATATGAGCAGATTTGTTAAAGTTACCCATAGCATCATGTATATTTGCAAGATTTAACGCTGCAACTGTTGCATATACGGTATTCCCTTCCAAAAGTTTTTCCAATCTACCTACTCCTTCTTGTAGCATCTGTTGGCTGGTTACTTTATTTAAAAAATTATGGGCCTTAATATATTCAGCAGCTTCTGCATGCAGCAGATTTTCTTTATGAGCTTTCCACCAATTAAATAAAAGTCCGCATATTAAAAGTAAAACTATTAATAAAATAAGAAATTTACCATACCTCCTCATCGCTGTATAGATTTTCTCCTGTTTTAAGTCTTCTATAACTGAATCTAATACATCTGTCATAATTGCAGTAAATAAAAAAATTTTTCTTATAAATGCCTGTAAAAAAAGCTATTGTTAATTTGAAATTTAAGTTAAAACTAGCCTATAAATTTTTTACTTTGATAATGACTTTAATGTTTTTACTATAATAAGTAAATACTAAAAGTGTCTTTTACTGTTTTAAAATGTACGAATTATTTTTACGCATTACCGAATTTGTAGAATCCTTAGGATATATTGGAATCTTCATTATGACCTTTATAGAAGGTACCTTCATTCCAATACCAAGTGAGATTACTTTAATTCCAGCAGGGTACCTTGCTGCAAAAGGGCATTTTCATTTAGGGTATATACTTTTTTGGAGCATACTAGGAACACTTAGCGGTGCCCTTTTTAGTTATTATATCGCATTACACTTTGGCCGCATATTATTATTAAAATATGGAAAATATTTCCTTATTAATGAGCAAAAATTGAAAAAAATAGAAGCATTCTTCACTAAACACGGACCAATATCTGCTTTTAGTGGCAGGATGTTACCTGGAATCAAGCATTTTATTTCTTTTCCAGCTGGTCTCGGTAGAATGGATGTAAAAAAATTCACTCTATATAGTGCCTTTGGTGCAACATTTTGGGTTTCTATTATAGTTGCTGTCGGGTACTTGATTGGTGATAACGAACACCTAATAAGTCGTTATATAAAACAAATTAATATTGGCTTAATCACTTTTACCGTATTATTAGTAATATTTTATATTTGGAAGTTGCGTTATAACAAAAACCAAGATACTGAATAGCTAAAACTTATGTAGTGAACCCATGCCAGAATTGCCTGAGGTTGAGACAATTGTCCGCAGCCTTAAAAATGAAATTATCAAAGAAAAAATTTCTGCTGTTTATTGCAGTGATAAAAAAATGCGTGTAATCGCAGCAGAAGACTTTAAACAGCGAGTTAAGGGTAAAGTTATAAGAAAAGTAGAACGGCGCGCAAAATATATATTGATTTTTCTGACTGGTAACGAAGTTTTAGTATTCCACCTTGGAATGTCAGGGCGTCTTATTTTAACCACAAAAATAAGCCAAGAAAAGCACAATCATTGCATAATAGAGTTAACTTCTGGACAATTTTTGACATTTTATGATCCAAGAAGATTTGGGCTTTATACTACCCTAAAGCAGGATGAGCTAGCACAAAACAAAATCTTTTCTAATCTTGGGATTGAGCCCCTCTCTAACAAGTTTACAAATCATTATTTGCAACAATGTCTAAAAACTAAAAAATTGATTAAGCAAACAATAATGGATAGCAAACTAATTGTTGGTGTAGGCAATATTTACGCAAACGAAGCACTGTATATGGCTGGTATCTTACCCTTTAGGCCCTCAAACATTTTAACAGTTATGGAGTGCAAAAAGTTGGTTGCAAGTATAGTAGCAGTTTTAAATAAGGCTATCGAATTAGGCGGTTCAACCTTAAGAGATTATAGATCGAGTAACGGGCAAATAGGAAGCTTTCAGCATAAATTTTTAGTCTATAACCGAAAATACTGTCCTAACTATAGTAATCTTATAAAAAACACTAGAATAGGCGGCAGGTCATCTTATTATTGTGACAAATGTCAGAATTGAGCATACTTAAGTGAAGCTTATATAGAAAAATTTTTCAAGTCTATTACAAAAAAATTGTATTTCTCAAGTATGTATAATATATCTTCGTCTTGTAAAGATTTTAACTTATTGATCCGTGTCTGTTATAAAAAATGCATGGAATTTAGGTAAAGGTATATTTTTTGATAAACCTCACCGAAAAAAAGCACTTCTGCTTCTAATACTTTCTATCATTTTTGAATTTGGCTTGGTTTACTGCCAATATATATTGTCTTATTGGAATAACGACTTTTATACCGCGTTACAAAATTTCGATAGAGCAGCTCTGTATAATGCGGTCACAAAATTTTGTTTACTTGTTGTGATGTTTATTACGGTAGTTGCCCTACAATACACCTTCCAAAGCAAGTTAATAATTTTATGGCGAAAGTGTATGACTGAGCTTTACATCAATAAATGGCTTCTGCATAAATCTTATTTTGGTATTAATTTATTTCATAATCAGAACGATAACCCCGATCAAAGAATAAGTGAAGATATCAATTCTTTTGTGAATTTAACTATTACATTATTTCTCGGGCTGTTGGGTAGCGTTATAACACTTGCGAGTTTTCTCTTTATGTTATGGGCGCTTTCTGGAGATACTAAGTTTAAGCTTTTTGGTTTAGAGATTAATATTCACGGATATTTTGTATGGATTGCAGTCATCTACTCTATTGTCGGTACTTTAATCATCTATATTGTAGGTAAAAGATTAACAACACTAGACTATTTACAAAAAAAGAAGGAAGCAAATTTCCGTTTTGCACTTATGAGGCTTAGAGAAAATGCGGAAAGCATAGCCTTATATGAGGGTAACAGCTATGAAAAGAATGTTTTTAGGAGCGCTATAGAAGAAGTAGTGCAGAACTTCAACGCAATCATAGCGGTCACCAGAAATTTAAAATCTTGGAATAGTTTATATATAAATATTAGTACTATTCTACCAATTGCTGCTGCACTACCGAAATTTTTTGCTAAAGAAGTACACCTGGGTTGCCTAATGCAAATTCATTCAGCGTTTATACAGGTTAAGTCAGCTCTTTCTTTTCTAATCTCTAGCTTCTCTGTTATTGCTTCTTATAAGGCTGTTATCAATCGTCTTGTAGAATTTAATCAGCATGTCGAGATGTGGAATAATAAAATTACTAACTCCAATCTCAAGCTTAGCTATCAAGGTGAAATGGGTATACACCTAAAAAATATTGAGTTACGATTACCAAATAACAAAATATTGTTAAATAATGTAACTATCTCCTTTGAAAAAGGCCAATCTTATCTTATCACCGGAAGAAATGGTTCAGGAAAAAGCACTTTGATTAAGATAATTAAAGGAATATGGCCATTTGCTAATGGCGAAGTAGAACTTCCTGCAGAGCCTAAATTATTTTTTATTCCTCAAAAAATATATATGCCTCTTGGAACATTAAAAAGTATCCTAGCTTATCCTTTTGGAAAAATCGATGAAGATTTAGTTAAGGATTTATTGAAACAATTCAATATTGCCGATTTAGAAACCAGACTTGATAATGAAGAGCCTTGGGCCACTAACTTAAGTATTGGAGAACAGCAAAAAATCTCAATAGTACGTGCAATAATCGCTAGCCCTAAAATTCTCATAATGGATGAGAGCACAAGTGCGCTCACTGAAAAAGATGAAGAACTAGCGTTTAATATTATTAAAAAATTCCTGCACAATACCACTATCATATCAGTTGGCCACAGAAGTAGCTTAAAGAAGTATCATTCCTACGAAATTAACCTAGAGGATTATAAAGAGTTATAAACTTTCTATAAGACTCCATGGCAATGTTTAAATTTTTTACCGGAATCACAGGGACAAAGTTCATTTCTTGAAACTTTACCCCAAGATTTAAGTTCCTCCTGTGCCTCTTGTCTATTTAAACGAATCTTTTCGTTTAATGAGCTATTATCAATTTCATGGGTGATATGTAGCTGTGAGCATCTAGATACAATTAACTCATCTAATTCAGCAAGCATATTTCCAAACATCCTAAACGCTTCAACTTTATATTCATCAAGTGGATCTTTTTGAGCATAAGCGCGTAATGATATCCCTCCTCTTAAGTTATCCAGAGAGTGTATATGCTCTCTCCAAAGCTGATCTAACGTATGTAAAAACACATTAGATAAAGCAATATTTAGTACCTCTTCACCATATTGCTCCTTTTTAGAGTACAATATTTCCAGGGCTTTATTGTTTAGAAGTTCTTTAACCTCAGATTCTGCATAGCCATCCTGTGCTACTACGCCTTTCACACCTATATGTATTCCGTATATTTGTTGCAGTGCTTTTTCTAAGCTATCTATATCCCATTCTTCCTTATAAGCTTTTTTTTGAATATAGGCTTCAATTAAAGACTCATTCACGCTCTTAATGATTTCCTGTAAAGCTGGTAAAAGATTATTATCCTTCATTATTTCAATACGCTGAGCATAAATAACTTTTCTTTGCTCATTCACTACGTCATCAAACTTTAAGAGATTTTTACGGATTTCATAGTTTCGCATTTCAACACGCTGTTGAGCTTTTTCTAGGGATCTACTAATCCAAGGATGTACTATTGCTTCGCCTTTTTGTAGGCCTAAACGCGTTAACATAGCGCTAATTTTTTCCGATCCGAATATTCTCAATAAATCATCCTCTAAAGAAAGGAAGAATTTGGTCCGTCCAACATCCCCTTGTCTACCGGCCCTCCCTCTTAGCTGGTTATCTATACGCCTTGATTCATGGCGCTCAGTTCCAATAACCAACAATCCTCCAACTTCTAAAACTCTTTCTCTATCTTGGGCCACTCTATCTGTCTCCAGTTCTAAATCCCTTGAGGAAGCACCTTGCTC
The DNA here is from genome assembly GCA_030073355.1 of Candidatus Midichloria sp. Lineage (GTDB taxonomy): Bacteria > Pseudomonadota > Alphaproteobacteria > Rickettsiales > Midichloriaceae > Midichloria. Next base: position 5,505 of record JALDTH010000037.1, read on the forward strand.
AACCATGGCAGCTGCATTGCCACCAAGCATAATATCAGTACCCCGACCAGCCATATTAGTTGCGATTGTGATAGCACCAATCTTTCCTGCTTGAGCAATAATTTTAGCCTCGTGCTCATGGTAGCGTGCATTTAATACATTATGCTTAATGTTATGTTTAGTGAGTAATGAAGATAAAAGTTCTGATTTCTCGATGCTAACAGTCCCAACTAAAATTGGCTGACCTATTTTATGCGCCTTTCTGATTTCGCCTAATATAGCTTCATATTTTTCTTCAGCAGTTTTATAAATCTCATCTTCTCCATCAATACGAGCAATTTTAACATTAGTTGGGATTTCGACCACTTCTAATCCATAAATATCAGAGAATTCGTTAGCTTCAGTCATTGCAGTCCCAGTCATTCCAGCTAATTTTGGATACATTCTAAAATAATTTTGAAATGTTACAGAAGCTAACGTTTGATTTTCATTTTGAATTTTTACTTTTTCCTTCGCCTCAATTGCTTGGTGTAAGCCTTCTGTATACCTTCTACCATCCATGATACGGCCAGTAAATTCATCTATAATCATGATTTTGCCGTCTTTAACTATATAATCTACATCCTTTTTAAACAAATGATGCGCCTTTAATGCTTGATTTAAATGGTGAACAACTGTCATGTTCTCTAGATCATATAGGCTATATTGATCTTTGATAATTCCAAGTTTTTTTAAAATTGATCCAATATTATGATGCCCTGTCTCAGTTAAATTAACCGTTTTTGATTTTTCATCTATATCTATATCAGTAAGATCAAGTTGCTGAATAGCTTTATCAATTTGTTGATAAAGTTTTGATTGATCTGTAATAGATCCAGAAATAATTAAAGGCGTCCTAGCCTCGTCAATTAATATACTGTCAACCTCATCAACAATAGCATAATTAGGCGGCCGTTGTACTAATTGACCTATGCTATACTTAAGGTTATCACGTAAATAATCAAAACCAAATTCATTATTGGTACCATAAGTTATATCAGCTAAATAAGCACTTTTTCTCTCCTCATCACTTGAATCACTCGTTATACAGCTAACGGATAACTCAAGAAATTCATATACTTTTCCCATCCATAGCGAATCGCGGCGAGCTAGATAATCATTGACTGTAACAACATGAACACCAAGTCCAGTTAACGCATTCAAGTATACTGGAGCAGTGGCAACCAGCGTCTTACCTTCTCCGGTTTTCATCTCTGCTATCTTTCCGTGATGTAGTACAATCCCTCCTATTAGCTGCACATCAAAATGTCTCATATTTAAAACACGCTTCGCAGCCTCTCTAACAGTTGCAAAAGCCTCGGGTAATATATGCTCCAGGCTTTCACCACCTTTAAGTCTCTCTTTCAATATAAAAGTTTGATTAGCAAGTTCTACATCTGTTAGCTTGCTTATTAAATTTTCTAAGCTATTAATTTGCTCAATGATACCATAAGTTGCTCTTATAATCCTTTCATTAGCCGAGCCAAAAATTTTTTTAGCTAAATACTTAAACATATAGAATCCAAATTTAAATGCATAATCCTTTTATATATTTAATTACAAAAAAGCAAGGACAGATAAATTGTCATTATAGTTCAATATGTATTAATAAAAATATAGAGCAGATTGAGCGATCTTCATTTCGCAAAACAATAACGTTAGATTTCTGTACTTGTAGAACTGACACCTCTCGGTTCTAGCATCAAAACAGCCAAGCTTTCGCCTATTGTAGCATCTATAGCTCAACTCCAAGCATATTGAAGTAAGATTATCTTTAGTTGGTGTCATGTAATTATTAATGTCTTAGTCGATACATAAATTGCTATTTAAAAGTCATTACTCTTAATACACTGCAATTCTGACATGATATTGAGCTTGGTGGTAAAGCACTTCAAGCATGTTTCAAACTCATCTTTATTAAGTCTAATTATACTTAAGAAGTCCATTACCACCAATACTGAAACGGTTTCCGGCTCCTTTTCTACCTTGTTCATTACCCCGTTTATTACCTTGGCCGCTATCCTGTCCGCCGCTTGCTTGACTACAGCCTCTTCCACCATCTTGTAGTATCTTAGCTGCCAGCTAACTGCTTTAATTCATCAATAATTTTAGTTAGCTTATAACCGCCTTGGGCAAATGACTCCGATTTATCTGATTTCGTAAAATGACTTTGTAGATTTCCTACAAATTTTTCAATTTTATAAACCATCTCACCAAAAACTGTCCGTAGTTCTCGGTCAGCTCAGCTTTACAGCTTAAACCGGTCTTTAACTCGGTCTCTTATCTCTTGGAAATCTTTCTGTAATAAATTTTACCGTTGTGGATGTTTGATCAAGCCACTAAGATACTTCCTTTAGTTTATCGTCGATTTCATCATATGTTTCATCAATCCAATTTTTGATATCATCTTTATCCAAAACTTTATTCATTTGAATTACCTTATTTTATAGTTAATCCCTAATAAATCCCAAGCTAGAAATATTTACACTTAAGATCTATCCATAGTGTAGATCGAATTAAAGACTTGCGCAAGCTCTAATTTAATAGAGTAAACACACAAAAAATTAATCAGCTATTACTATATGCAGGTATGTTAAATTCTCATAACAAATCCTAGTAATAAAAAATAAATTCTATATAATGTGCTACGAAGTAAGATTTTTAACTACAGCTCGCATGTTTATACAGATACAAGAAACTCCAAATCCAAATACCTTAAAGTTTCTGCCAGAATCAGCGGTTTTGAGGCCTCATTTTACAGCAAGTTTTTCTAATATTGAGGAATGCATTAATGCGCCTTTAGCAAAATATTTATTGAAAATAAAAGGAACAAAATCGGTTTTTCTAGCAAGTGAATTTATAAGTATGACCAAAGAAAATGAAGTTTCATGGGATTCGTTAAAAACCCTCATTATAGCTGCAATTATGGATCATTATATGGCTGGATATCCTGTGGTTCTAGAGTCTTTTTATACTCCACAAGAAAACACTAAATACGAAGTTAGTAACGCAATAGTGAATCAGATCAGAGAGATTATCGATAACAAAGTTAGACCAGCAGTCGCTGAAGATGGTGGAGATATATTGTTTCATAAATTTGAAAATGGTATCGTTTATCTTGAGATGTATGGAGCATGCTCTGGCTGCCCCAGCTCAATAGTCACTTTGAAATCTGGTGTAGAAAAAATTCTAAAGCACTATGTTCCCGAAGTTCTTGGGGTTGTATCTATTTAATTTATTATTATCTTTTGCAACTTATTAAATTAATAAGCTGTGTAAAAAGCCTTAGTATGACAAGTGTTCTCAAGGCTTTTTATTTACTACGCTAAATGCAAAGTCCCTCTGTGCTGCCTCCCAATAGTATATGCCAACCAGGTCCTTCACACTAAATATAATTCCCATACCAACCGTAAGATCAATTACCACGCCCCATGTTACAATTGTAATTGCTCTTTCCACAGGGCCTGTTAACTGGTTAATAGCTGCACATAAGATTTAACTATTTATAGACGCCGTTCAGGATCTGCTTCAGAATCAGCAGCTGAACTTAATTATTGGAATGAACGTAAACAATGCAAAACAAAGCATTGAAAGAAATTTAGCCATTAGCTCTTTTGTATCTTGATTAATACTCATTAAAATTCTCCTTAATTTATTTCAAAATTTCACATTTTTCAATGTATAAAACAAAAAGAGTACAGAAGTATTAACGCAAATCAAGATATTAAATCTTATACTGCTATTTTATCTATAATATCTCCTCAGAAAATAGTATTTCTATCTTAGAACTTATTAAATATTATAAATTTTATGAGTTCGCCATTCTATGAAGCTTTATATATCCAGATGATATCTTCTGTACTATTGCTAAAAAAATTGCTTGTCCTGTGGAAAATGGGCCTGATTATCGTAAATGTTATTGCTGCCTACAAAATCATCCGGATCAAAATCACGTTTTAGATAGCCTAATGATTGTAGATTAGCACTTACTGTTTCATATAGCACTTGCAAAAAGGTGAACTCTAAATTCTTTGCTTAATTACTGTAATCATCATATCCAAGTTGATTACGTAAAGCGATAAACCAGTTAGCTAAGCTTATCAAAAGCATTCTCATATTGAATTGTAGTGCTAGCTTCTAATCTAATGAGAATGCTCCCCATAAGGCCTATTCAGCTCCCTCATCAAATGCTTGTTGCATGAGAGCTCTAGCTGCTTCTGTTTCTTTGCCCTCTTTATCTAAAGCGTTTAAGAATTCATTTCCATATTCAATAGCTCTAAGGACTAAAACCTTTTGGGTTTCCTGAGTTACGAAATGTAAGTTATTTATGTTACCTATAACAAACGTAGTCTGTACGCTCTCATGGGTTGGCTTAAAAAGCAAAGTAACATGCCTTCCTTGATGAATACCATTCTGATAGGTCTGAGCACTTCCATCAGTATTAAACATACGCACCTCTATATTTACTACCTCAAGGCATCAGCTAAAGCCTGTACATAAGGTGATTCCACCAAGAGTGCTGGTCTGTTCGCAAATGGTAATCAATATAGATTCTCGAGGAGTCATATTCATAAACCTGAACCTAAGTTTTGGATAAGAACAGTTAAAGAAAGGGGTATTTAGAGATCTGAATAAGGTACTATATGTTTATTTTTG
>JALDTH010000038.1 GCA_030073355.1 Candidatus Midichloria sp.
ATTACCCATGTTTTATGTACCAAATATTAATTCCTACACCAGATTATAGCAATACTCAGATAAAAGATAACTCTGTTGTTCTTCTCTAACTATTTACGATAGAGCAGTACCTTCCTACGTTTTTACTATTAGATATCAATCTGCTACCATTCTAATCTCTATGCAGAGATTCAATCTCTGATTCTGGTAGATCAGTCATTTGCGCAACTTGATCTATAGAAAAACCGTTTACTAAAAGCTTTTTGGCAACCTCCTGTAGCACCTCTTGCTTGCCTTTTTTATACCCCCTCCTCTGATCTTTTTTGCAACCCTTTTTGTAACGCCTCTTCTTCTACAAAGCGTTCCTGGGCCGCGTTATCCCAGTTCCTTTTTTGGATATTGTGCATATAAACGAAGTTCCATCTCACTCCAATTATATGCTTCAAGCGCAGTATATGCATCCTTGATATTAGCATAGTGACTATATTCTATTAATTCATTGATAAATCTAGGCTCTGATGCATGCTTGAAAAAATACACCATTTCTCTATGTCTTTTCTTAATTCCGATACTTCAAACTTTGGTAGTTCTAAGAAGTAAATGAAAAGTCTTTTAAATAGTTTTCTCCAGTCTTTTTATCCCCAGTACTGTGTGCTCCTGTAATCACTTTTATCGGGAAACATTACAAAGTCTATTACATTACTTCTTTTAAACCTTCATATCTCTCTCCTTCTAATGTAGGCTTTAGCCGCATAAGTATTGTGGCCCTTTTCTCAAACCCCCTTACCTTTTGCATCTTAACTATATACTGCACTCCATGCTCGCAGTACATAGTACATCTACTATACTCTCTTTGTAACCGCGCCACCTCTGGATTTTGTGTAGGATTTAAAAACAACACCTCGGTAATTAGATCCTTTCCATCTCGATGTAAAACACCATTTAAGAAATCATATTAAAATGTGCTTGTTTTTCTCTACACCAAATATCTTATTAAAGGCTAAATCATTTCTTGGATCTAAATATCTATCACTCAACATATACAATCTATACCTTTCATCATGTCTTATGTATAACATATACTCATTGTTATTGCTATGTTGTTAACTCCTTCTCAATACTTCTATATAAGCTATAGCAGCATTGAGATAAAAGGTGATTCTATTATTATTTTCTGCTGTTGATTCTATATAGCATTGAATAAGTAATCAACTCTAACGGAGAGCACGTACATTTTAGCTACTAACTCTTAAGGACAAAGACATTGAAAGGTAGATTACCTCATTTTCATAAATTCTTTGAATATATTAGCGGGTAAGGTGCCGCCAGTAACACGGTTCATAGGAGTGTTATCATCGTTGCCAACCCAAATACCAAGAACTAAGTCATCTACAATTCCAATAAACCACGCATCTCGGTGATCTTGACTTGTTCCCGTCTTGCCATAAACTTTATGTCCAGGGACAGCAGCATTTTTGCTGGTACCATACATCACTGACGCTGCTAACATATCTTTGATTTGAGACACTATGTTGTCTTCTAAAACTCTGCTATTATCAAATATCCCACCTCTCTTGAGATGATAGATAGTTTTTTTATTAGAATTTGATATATTGAGTATACTTGAATCATTAACAAGCATACCGTTATTAGCTATGACTGCATAGCAAGATACCAGATCTAATAAAGTAACTTCGCTTGTCCCCAGGGTTAGGCTTGGTAAATTTTTTAAATTGTCTTCAATGCCGAGCTTCTCTGCCATAGAAATCACTTTTTCTCGGCTCACCGATTCACTGAGTTTGATAGCAACAGTGTTTAGGGAATAAGCAAAGGCATCAATTAAGGAGACAGTCCCCATATATTTTCTTGAGAAATTTTTTGGTGTCCACTTACCAATTTTTATTTCTTCATCTTCAATATAGCTATCAGCGCTATAACCATTTTCTAAAGCTGTTAAGTACACAAATAATTTAAAAATTGAGCCAGGTTGGCGCTTTGCAGCCACTGCTCTATTAAATTGGGAGTGCACATAAGATCTTCCTCCCATCATTGCTTTGACCCCTCCGTTCTTATTCATCACTATGGCAGCGACCTGTATCTTTTTAGATATATTGTCTTTTTCTAAAGTTTTTGTGATAGCCTTTTCAAGATTATGCTGTATTTCTAACGAAAAGGTTGTATGTATGTCTAGATCTTGCTTGATGTTGGGGATTAGTTTAGGTAATTCTGATAGTACATAATCAGTAAAAAACTGATTAACCAATAATCCGCTTGGCCGTGCGTTATTGATAAAATTAGGTATGGCAGCAGTCTCCATTTGTCTCTTAGAAATAAAGCCAGCTGCTACCATGTTTAATAGCACTTGCTTAGCTCGATTTAATGCAACTTCTGTACCTCCTGGGGGCGCATATCGAGAAGGAGCTTTGAGCATGCCGGCTATAAACGCTGATTCATAGAGCGTTAAGGTTTCAGTACGTTTACCAAAATAATTTCTAGCGGCTGCATCAACGCCGTAATTGGCATGCCCTAAAAAAACGCGGTTTAAGTACATGACAAGGATTTGCTCTTTAGAAAATAATCTTTCTAACTGAATTGCGAGTAATGCCTCTTGCACCTTACGTTTAATCGTGCGCTCTGCTGATAGGAAAATAATTTTTGCTAGCTGTTGGGTAATGGTGCTACCGCCCTGAACTACCTTTCCAGCAATTTTATTTTTGTATGCCGCTCTAATTATACCAAAATAATCTATTCCAACATGATCAAAAAATCTTCTATCTTCTGTGGCTAGAACAGCATCGATGAGAGTTTGAGGCAATTGCTCATAGGTCAAAGATCTACCGTAAATATCTCCATAATGAGCTAATATTTCTTCTGTTTCTGCTCTGATTATTATATGGGGTCTAGAATTGTCCTCTGATAATTTTTCAATATCTGGAAGATCAATTGCACAGCAAAGTATAAAAATGGAAATAAGAAAGGTAGATATTATTAATCCTGCTATTGAGCTTTTTATAAAAAGCATAAAAATTTTGTTTTGCCAAATTCTTATGAATTGTAAGAAAATACCCTTTCTAGAGGCTTTTCTTCGCATACCAACTTTTTTAGAGGACTTAGCTTTTTTCGTCATGAGTTATTTATGCAGCCCTTCTTCCTTTTGAGAGTCTGTTGTTGTGGAATATTTTAATACGATTTTCTATTTCATTTCTGAAATGCCTAATTAAACCTTGTACGGGCCATGCAGCAGCATCTCCAAGGGCACAGATTGTATGTCCTTCTATTTGTTTAGTGATTTCATAAAGCTTGTCTATTTCTTCCGAATGGGTATTACCCCTAACCAGTCTTGACATAATTCTATAGATCCAACCTGTGCCTTCTCTACAAGGTGTACACTGCCCACAAGATTCATGCATATAAAATTTTGACAATCTTGCTATTGCTTCAATCAAATCTGTTGATTTATCCATAACGATCACCCCTGCCGTTCCAAGACCTGACTGTACTGCTCTTAGACTATCAAAATCCATTAAAACATCATCACATATTTTTTTAGGTAGCATAGGAACTGATGAACCGCCTGGAACAACAGCTAAAAGATTATCCCAACCTCCTCTTACTCCGCCTGCGTATTTTTCGATCAATTCCTTAAGAGGGGTGGACATTTCTGCTTCAACGTTGCAAGGCTTATTGACATGACCAGATATACAAAAAATCTTTGTTCCACTATTATTAGGTCTACCTAAAGAGAGAAACCAATCAGCAGTACGCCTCATGATGGCTGGAACCACTGCTATAGTTTCAATATTATTTACAGTTGTTGGACGGCCAAATAAACCAACTGCTGCTGGGAAAGCTGGGGGTTTTAGTCGCGGCATGCCTTTCCTGCCTTCTAGGCTGTTAAGGAGAGCAGTTTCTTCTCCACAAATGTAAGCTCCGGCTCCTCTGTGCAGATAGATATCAAAATTTTTGCCGCTGCTACAAGCATTTTTTCCAATTAATCCGGCTTCATATGCTTCATCAATTGCTTTTTGTAGGGCAATTGCTTCGTTATAAAATTCACCGCGTATGTAAATATAAGCGGCTTTTGCTCGAATTGCGTGACCTGCTATGAGGCATCCTTCGATAATTTTATGAGGTTCATGTCTTATAATATCTCTATCTTTACAGGTTCCAGGTTCGCTCTCATCCGCATTAACGACTAAATAAGAGGGATTTTCTTCAGTTGGATTTTTAGGCATAAAAGACCACTTTACTCCAGTTGAGAATCCGGCGCCACCTCTGCCTCTTAAGCCAGATTTCTTAATTTCTTCAATAACAGCATCAGGGGCTAATTTTAAGAATTTTATGGTTTCATTCCAATCACCGCGCTCCTTTGAAGATTTTAAACCCGCACTATCTTGTCCATAAAGATTAGAAAAAACTCTGTCACTATCCTTTAACATGGTGCAAAAACACTATCTAAGTTTTCTATATATAATAGAACAAAACTAATTCATTTCAAGAAATTTATAATGCAAAATTACCTTACGTATTTTTTCTATACCTTCTTTATTCTTACTGCTCGCAATTAAAGCGTTTGGGTTGAGGAGAGGGTATTTATCGTTAAAAGTAGTTATTGATTTTAAAATTTCTATTTCGCTTTTATTTAGCTTATCAACTTTAGTATAGATAATTCTACATTTAACTCCAGCTTCATTTAGTTGTTCGATGAGGTTTAAATCTAATTCTTTAAACCCAATTCTACTGTCTACCAAAATAAAAACTAGTTTTAATTGTTGACGGTTTTTCATGTATTCTAAGTTAAATTCTTGCCACTTTTGTGCTTCTTTTATTGGAGCTGAAGCATAACCATAGCCAGGCAGATCCACTATAATAAGTTCTGGGAGCTTAAAAAAATTAATTTGTTGAGTTCTGCCAGGAGTTTTTGAAGTTTTTGCCATTTTTGCATTGCCAATAATTGCATTGATGAGGCTTGATTTACCAACATTTGATCTGCCTATGAAAGCAATTTCTGGTAGCTGAGTTTTTGGTAAATTGCGCGAATTAGTTGCACTAGTTAGAAAAGTTGCTTGGTTGAAGAGCATAAGTATTGTTAACCAATATATAGAAAGTCAATATTACTTGACTAATTGTGTGAAATGTCCATAATCATGTTATGAATTTAACATAAAGATTGATTGGGTTCAAGTATATGGCAGCAAAGGGTGCAAAAACATCAAAAAATAATATTGCGAACCGTGGTACTTCTGCAATTTTAAAAAAGGTAGATGGAAAAGAAGTGAAACCTGTAATGTATAAAGGCAGAAAAATTGGGCACGGTAATTATGTGGCAGCTAAATTTGATAACGGCGATTTAGTGCGTGATGCAGCTGGAAGACCGGTTCCTTATCAAGTTTTATAAGCTTAGAAATTATTTCAAAAAGGCGTTGAGAAGTTTGTACTTTTTAGCGCCCTTTTTTTTAATATTCCTCCTCAGTTTTTTGACCTAATATGCATAGCAAGAGATCTAACCTAATAAATTTTTTAATAAAAACTTGTGACAAGGTAAGTAACGCCATTATCAGGGATTTTTATGAACTAGAGAAGTTGCAGGTTTCTAAAAAAGATTTAGGGGGATTCGTAACCAATGCTGATGTAAAAGCAGAGAAAATTATCGTCAAGGAGCTGTCTAATTTTTTTCCTGATAGTAACTTCTTGTTAGAAGAGCGAGGAGAAATTATCAATGACCCTGAGTTTAATTATCGGTGGATAGTTGACGCTATTGATGGCACGTTGAATTTTATGCGTGGTAATCCACATTTTTGCATTTCAATTGCGCTTGAAATGACTAATATAGAAAAAGAAATTATTGCAGGGATTATCTATTGCCCAATTACAAGAGATATTTACTGGAGTGAAAAGGGTAAAGGAGCTTACTATATAGATAGTACTCATTTAGAGAGAAAGATCAAAGTTTCTGGAAGAGAAAAGCTGTCAGAATCAGTTGGTACTGTAAGCAGTATTTTAGGGAATTATTCTACCGAAGAGGAAAGGATTTATTTACTTTTAAAAGAGCAGAAGGCCAGATTTCGCATCACTGGCTCAACCGCTCTAGATATGGCATATATTGCGAGTGGTAGATTTGATTTTTGTGTTCATGATATAGTTAAACTTTGGGATATTGCAGCAGGTATCATATTGATCAGAGAAGCAGGCGGGATTGTTTCAGATTTTAAAAGTAATCATACGATAGAAGAGGGAAGCGGTATGATTGGCGCTAATCCTATTCTTTATAATTTAATAGTGTAGAGATAAATCTTATACCATATTCCATTTGTGAGCCCGTCGCTCGTAGTATTATGGCTAAAGTTTTTTAATCTAACTGCAAGTCGTAGAGAACAAGCTGATTAAACAACTTAGCGCTTCTTTAACTTGAAGGGTAGCATACATCTAAGTGAGCTTGCAACAAGGCTTGCTTTCCTTTAGCAAATTTCGCTTGTGAAGTAGGATACTATGAGGTAAACTACTATTGCGGCGGTAGATCTTTTGCGTCCCGCTGCGGATTTTCCAATCTTCATTGATGAAGTCTTCTTCTTTAACAACTGAAAGAGTAAGCGGTATAAAAAGTGTATTTTGTATCTTTAAAGTCTTAAATAGTAGTCTTTGTAGGCCTTTTCCCTTAAGAACTTTTATTCTTTTTATCGGACGAACTTTTTTTAATTATTCCAAGGGCTTCTTCGAGGGTAATCAAGACGGGATCTATTTTAGCCGTTCGCAATGAAATATATTTACCTCTGCGCTCTAAATAAGGGCCAAATTTTCCAGTACCAGCTCTTATTAATACTCCTTCTTGGTCAAGTCCGAGTTCTCTTGGCATGTTCAACAAACCAATAGCATAATTCAAATCTGTATTCTGATAATTCAAATCCTTAGGTAAGCCTTTTCTTTTAACTTTTTTGCCTTTTCCTCGTTGGACATAAAATCCATACGGCCCTTTTCTGATTGAAACTTCTTCCTTAGTATTAGGGTCGGTGCCGAGAACTTTTGGTAAGTCGGAGATTGCTGGCTCGTTACCAGCATCTTGCGTATTGTTGTCATTTGAACCTATTGCTTTGGTATAATTACAGTTCGGATAGTTGGAGCAGGCCAGAAATGACCCAAAACGTCCGTTTTTTAACTGCAGTTTTCCGGTAGCACATTTGCCACATTTAAGTACTTCTTCGATAGATTTGCTATCCTGTAGAATTTCTTTGTGGAATAAGTAGTTTAGTAATTGCTCTTCCATTTTAGCTAATATTTCGGAAGTTTTTATGGATAGGACCTCATCAGTTTTATTTTTGAAGGGATGCCAAAAATCTTTCATGACTTTTTTCCATATAACTTTGCCAGCGGCAATTTCATCAAGCTGCTCCTCTAAATTAGCTGTGAAACTATATTCTACATATTGATTAAAAAACAAAGTTAAAAAGGTATTTACTAATCTGCCTCTGGGCTCTGGTATAAACCGTTTCTTCTCGAAAACAACATATTTTCTATCTTGAAGAATTGAGATGATTGTAGGATATGTAGAAGGCCTGCCAATGCCTGATTCTTCCATTCTTTTTACCAAACTAGCTTCTGTATAGCGCGGAGGAGGCTGGGTAAAGTGTTGCTCTTTTATTGCTTCTAATAATTTTAATAATTCTTTTTCTTTTAATAGTGGCAAGATTATATCTTTTTCTTCATCAGCATCATCAATACCTTCTCGGTACACTTTGTAAAAGCCAGGGAATGTAATAGATGAGCCGGTTGCTCTAAATATGTTCCCTTGATCATCAGCAATATCTACAGTCATAACATCCAAAATCGCGCTAGACATCTGGCTTGCAACCAGCCTGTTCCATATTAATTCATATAGTTTAAATTGATCTTCTTCTAAAAAGCTTTTGATGCTTTCAGGTTTTCTTAATACATCTGTTGGTCTAATTGCTTCATGAGCTTCTTGCGCGTTCTTAGTTTTGGTCTTGTAAACTCTTGTGGAAGGGGGCAAATAATTGCTACCGTATATTTTAGTGATTAGTTCACTTGCAGCCTTTGTAGCCTCTGCTGAAATGCTAGTGCTATCTGTTCTCATATAAGTTATCAGACCAGTTAACTCACCATTTATGCTAATACCTTCATATAATTTTTGAGCAATTTGTGCAGTTTTTTTAGCAGAAAACCCTAACTTTCTTGAGGCTTCTTGAATCATAGTTGAGGTAGAAAAAGGAGCTTGAGGATTTCTGTTAACTTTTTTCTTTTCGACGCTTTTTACACTAAAGCTATTATCCTTAATTTTAGAGATTACGTCAACAGCTTGAGCTTCATTTACTATAGTGAATTTTTCAAGTTTTTTGCCCTGAAATTCTATCAAAGTACTGTCAAATTCTTCACCTTTTTCGGTAGAGAAATGCCCATGAATGCTCCAATATTCCTGGCTTTTAAAACTTTCTATTTCGGCTTCTCTTTCGCATATCATTCTAAGAGCAACTGATTGCACACGACCAGCAGACCTACTACCAGGCAGCTTTCTCCATAATACTGGGGACAGTGTAAAACCAACTAAATAGTCTAAGCCTTGTCTTGTTTTTTGAGCACTAACTAGATCATTATTGAGATTTCTAGGGGTTTTTAACGCATCCACTATCGCTTTTTTAGTTATTTCATGAAAAACTGCTCTATAAATTTTAGTAGAGTTTTTTATAGCTTTTTTTTGCTTAAGAATTTCTAGGACGTGCCAGGATATAGCTTCTCCTTCTCGGTCTGGGTCGGTTGCTAGGTATATATGATCGGAATTCTTAGCTTCAGCCACAATTACTGCAATCTGCTTCGCAGCTTTTGGAAGAATTTCATAACGCATTGCAAAATCATGTTCTGGATCAACTGCTCCTTCTTCTGAAGGTAGCGCTCTGACATGCCCATAAGAAGATATGACTTTATAACTGGGGCCCAGATATTTGCCTATGGTTTTAGCCTTTGCTGGCGATTCTACTATTAAAAGGTTCATACAAAAGTTATAATTTTGCTTTAAGAGTATGAAAATTACATAATCCGGTGTATGTTGCAATACGATTTTTTAAAGCTCATGTAATCTTTTATGAAAAAAAAAACATTAATATCGGTGATACTAGTTATTATAGGCGTTTTAGCGTTTACAATTATACAAATTGCAAACTTAGATTTAAAACCAAAAGAAAAATTAACTTCTAAAACGGTAGATCTAATTAAATAATGGTGTTGTTTAGCCTTAATTTTGAATATTAGCCTTCTGGGGATCAGCCAGCAGCCATAAAACAACTTTTCAACGGATTAAGGAATAAGAGAAAAAAACCAAATTTTACTTGGGGTTACCGACTCTGGTAAAACTTTTACCATGGCAAATGTGATTGCAAAGTATGAAAAGCCAACCCTTATAGCGAAATGAAAAACTTTTTTCCAAATAATGCAGTTGAATATTTTGTCTCTTATTACGATTATTACCAACCAGAAGCCTATATACCTAGGAACGATTTATATATAGAAAAAGGCTCTAGTATAAACGATAAGCTTGATTTGCTCAGGCACTCTGCGACCAGGGCATTACTCGAAAGAAAAGATGTTATAGTAGTTTCTTCTATTTCCTGTATTTATGGTCTTTGATCTCCTGAATTATATTTGCGGATGACTTTTTCTATTAAGACCGGAGAAAAACTCAGTCGTTCGTCTCTAGCAGAAAAATTGGTTGAGTTGCAATATGAAAGAAATGATATGAAGTTTACTAGAGGCACATTTCGAATGAAGGGTGATGTTTTATAAGAAATGAAAAATTTATGCCCTCGCAAATAATATAGTAAACCCCAAGAAGCGCTAAATAAATCTACTGAGATTAGTGATAGGACTTATATTCTACCAAATGAGCTAAGTAAAAAGTAATCTATAAACACTGCAATTATTGAGAGATCAGATAATATTTTCATGTCTATTGCAAATGTTAAATAGTATGTAGGTTATTTATACTCAGCTTGGGAAGTAGCCGAAAAAGATTAGTTGTAAATACTGATTAAGCGATATTGATCACTGTATATATAACCAATATACAAAACCAGTTCTAAATAAAGTAATTTTAAAAAGAATACCTGATATGGTTTTAAAAAAGCAGGACAACCATTTTCTCAATTTT
>JALDTH010000039.1 GCA_030073355.1 Candidatus Midichloria sp.
CAAAAATAAACATATAGTACCTTATTCAGATCTCTAAATACCACTTTCTTTAACTGTTCTTATCCAAAACTCAGGTTGATAAATTGGAATATACATTGCTGATAAAATGCCCAAGTACAGTAAAGATAGCAATAGCAGAATTCCCAATACAGGCCGTTCTCTCTTTAACACTTCCAGTACCCACACGAAAAGCAAAAGCACAGGTTAAAACTAAAACCTTAGACACTGCTGGAATGAGAACTGTATTATAACTGCTATTTCTAACAAAATGGTGTAATGTCTTATCACCTTGCGCACATTTAGAAGGTGATTGCGCTAAGTAATAGTGATTATCTGGTTGCAGTGCAGAAAGATCCTTAACAAAAACCTGAACACTAGTTATAACAAATAGGTACAGTAATAGCCACTTCTTTAATTGAGGAATATTGACCTTTAGTCACACTGAAGACAGCAACTTCTTCATTTTTGAGTACACTATATATAATACTCTTATTTTCTAATATAATATTAGTCAGAAATTCTTTTTCATCAGATAATTGGACAATTTCATCTATCTGATCTTTTTCTATTAGATTGTTCTCAAGCCTTATAAGATCAATTAAGCAAACTATCGAATTATATAAAGTTTATCATATTTACTTAACTCTTCTTTCATTTCTCAAGCCTCATTATTTGGATTATAAGCAGCTAAATAGACTTCTAATACTATCCTGAATATTTACACTAGCTATTTGCTCTCCCAACTTCTCTTGCAGAAGATAAGCATAAACTTCACTATCAATTGAATCTCCGACATTTAACGATTTTGTCACCTCTTCAAGCAAAGGTTTAAGCATTTTCCTAACAAACATTTCTGTCATCTTAAAAGCTGCTTTATCTATATTTTTACTATTAATACTTGTTACTTGCATATATTATCTTACCTCTATTTCTGCTTGTAGCGCCCCTGCTTGTTGTATAGTCTTTAGTATAGCAACTAAATCACGAGTTTTACTGCTAACACATTTAATCCGTTTACTAAATCGCTCAAATTAGCTCAATTCTCTAATACAGCAAGATTCGCGCCAGAGTCAGCGCGTTGTTCTTCATCAAAAGCTCTTTTTACTCTTAGCTGCATTCCTTAAGCTCTGTATAAAGCCTTCTTGGTCAGTAATTTTTACTCTAAGATTTCCCTGCGCCAACTGTATTAATTTTTACATTCTCACTGATTACAATAGTACTAGTCGTTTCATCTATTACTATTTTAGCTACTTGATCTGGTTGAATAGTTAAATTTTCAATCTCAGCAAGAAAATTAACCGCGTTATCTCTGTAATGATTAGGTATATTAACTTTTATAGTCCCAGGATCCTCTATTGAAGCTATCAAATCATCCTGCTGCGCATTATTTATTGCAGTGGCAATTGTTCTAGCAGTTGTAATATCTGGATTTTTCAACGCTAACCTCATCTCAGAAACTGCTTTTAAGGAAAAATTTATTTCCTTTTCTATAATTGCTCCATTATTTACATATCCAGGTTGGCACTGCCTTAATTTTGCTAGGATCAGGATCAGTAGGCTTCTTTATACTAACCGGCCCCTGAGCCACTGCATAAACCTCTCCATCTGCCCCCAAAAGAGTAGTAGCAATAAGCGTGCCTCCTTTAAGGCTTTTAGCGTTTAGCGTCGCTAAGAGTACTAATGCTTACAGATATCTTGCTACCAGTACGAGCAAATGCAGAAATTGTAGCTGTTACCATTACCGCTGCAATATTCTTAGTTTTTAGGTTACTACCTCTACTATTAATTCCCAATCTTTCAAGAAAATCTACTAGCCCTTTTTCTGTAAAAGCAGAATTTTTTAAGTTATCACCACTACCATTTAAGCCAACAACAAGGCCATAACCAACCACCTCAAAATTTACTATATCTTTTATCCTTGATTCTGCTGAGGCAAACTGGGTAAAAGAAGAAATGAATAAGAAAAGTGCACAAAAAATCGTACAAAAATTCATTAAGGTCACCAATAAAATAAAGACTTATGTTAAAAGTTGAGCACTGATTTTTTAGTTTGGCAAGTAATTTTACACCCTTAAGTTGTTTTTATAAAAATTTAATAAAGGCTCTAAATCTAGTTGAATAACTAGGATATACCTTGTACAAAAAATGAGCACTACTACTGTTAAAACAATCAATTCCAACTATGTTTGATCTGACCTCCTCTGGGCTTGGTAAAAAATCGCAATATGTAAGTAAGTATAAGCCTGATTTACTATTTACAATTCCAAGAAAATTAAAAAGAGCAGAGCTATTTGTAAGCCAAAATCTAGTGCGATTTCATGGAGTCGATATATGGAATGCTTATGAAGTTTCTTGGCTTGATATTCAAGGTAAGCCTCAGGTCAAGATTGCTGAAATAATCTATGATGCAAATTCTGAATTCATGGTTGAGTCAAAATCTTTAAAGCTTTATTTAAATTCCTTTAACAACAGCAATTTTAATACCCCAGAAGAAGTCCGAAATCTTATTACCAGTGATCTTTCTAAAATATTAAAAACCCGAATTAAATGTGTCCTGTATGATGTGGAAAGTAACCACTACATACCACAAAAAATTCAGGGGATTTTGCTCGATGACTTGGATATTAATATTCAAAACTGCAAGGATAAGCCTATCTTAGAACAAGGGCATGATACAGTGGAAGAGACATTATATACACATCTGCTAAAGTCCAATTGCTTAGTAACTGGACAGCCAGATTTTGGATCTCTAATTATAAGATATAGTGGCCAAAAAATAAATCATATCTCTATTTTGCAGTATATAATATCTCTGCGCGATTTAAATGAATTTCACGAACAGTGTGTTGAGCGCATATTTTTTGAAATTTATAATAATTGCCACCATACCTTTTTAGAGGCCTCTGCAAGATATACAAGAAGAGGAGGTATAGATATTAACCCGATAAGATCTTCATCCGAAAATTTCACCCAATCTAATTATAGAAGCCTCAGGCAATAGCTTCTCCTTTGCGCCTCTCTACTATAACCATGATTGCATGTTTTTTCTTTCCAGCTGTAAGCTTAATTTTACCATCTTGAATATAGGAACCGTTAATTAATTCAGTTTCAGTCGCGACTATTTCATTATTGATCCTAGCTCCATTGCTGTTTATTAGCCTTCTTGCTTCGCCACCTGAAGCACACAAACCTGCAACTACAAAAAGCTTGAAAGCGTGGATACCCTCTTTCAAGGAATCTGCTTCTAACTCAACTTGTTGCAGATCTTCCCCTATTCCTCCACCAAAAGTACTTCGAGCAGTCTCCATAGCAGCTTTAGCTGACTCTTTTCCTCTACAAAGTGTGGTTGCCTTATTCGCTAAAATTATTTTAGCTTCATTTAATTCTACTCCTTGAAGTGCTGCGAGTTTATTAATTTCAGCAATAGGAAGCTCAGTAAATAGTTTGAGGAATTTTATCACATCCGCATCATCCACGTTGCGCCAAAATTGCCAATAATCATAATTAGAGAGCATGTCCTCATTTAACCAAACAGCTCCACTTGCAGTTTTCCCCATCTTAGTGCCAGAAGCTGTTGTAAGTAATGGTGAAGTTAATCCAAAAACTTCATTACCAGTCACTCTTTTAATTAACTCTATACCATTTACTATATTACCCCACTGATCTGAGCCGCCGAGCTGTAGCATACAATTATGTTTTCTGTGCAATTCAAGAAAATCATAAGCTTGCAACAACATATAGCTAAATTCAAGGAACGTAAGAGGCTGCTGCCTGTCAAGCCTGCTCTTGACGCTATCAAAAGTCAACATTCGATTAACAGAAAAATATCTACCATATTGACTTAAAAACTCAAGATAATTCAAATTCAGTAACCAATCTGCATTATCAACCGAAGTTGCGCCTTGATCAAAATTAATGAACCGAGCAAATACTTTGTTAATCGATTGTTTATTTCTTTCTATTTGCTCCTCTGAAAGCACAGATCGCATTCCATCTTTCCCGGATGGGTCACCAACTCTTGTTGTGCCGCTACCTAACAATAATATCGGCTCATGCCCAAATTTTTGTAAGGTACGTAGTACCATGATTTGAATTAGGCCTCCAACATGCAAAGATGGTGCTGTACAATCGAACCCTATATAGGCTCTAATTTTTTTAGCTGCTAATAACTCATCAAGGCTCTCATCGTTAGTTGACTGATGTATATAGCCCCTTTCATATAAAAAATTTAATAGATCTGATTTTCTTTTCATAAAACCTATTCGTAACGTAAAGCGACTGCTGACATCACACTCGCAGCTCTCCATGCAGGGTATATGGTTGCTAAAAACGATAATAGTAATGCTGTAGAAACTATTATGACTGTACTAGTAACCGAAAATTCTGCAGGCAAACTGGTGAGAAAATATATTACAGGATCAAATATAACTTGCCCAGTCATATTTTCTAAAAATTGGCGGATTTGCTCTATATAAATTGTAAATAGTATGCCAATTATTGCTCCTAAAAAAGTTCCAGTAATCCCTATTATAGAACCACAAATTATAAAGATTCTTAAAATTGATGTCTTCTTCATTCCAATAGTTCGAAGTATTGCTATACTTTTTTTCTTATCCTGAACTAACATAATAAGGCTTGAAATTATATTAAATGCAGCAATTAAAATAATCAGCATTAATATAAAAAACATAACATTTCTCTCCACGCGTAAAGCAGCTACCAAAGATTGATTTGCAGCAGTCCAATCGATTATACTTAACTCGCCACCAATGATAGAGTTAAGTTCTCTTTTGACTAACTCAAGGTGCTGCGGATGATCAATTACTATCTCTAGGTCAGTAGCACTATGATCAAAAAATAATTGTGCATACTGAAGCGGCATAAAAATACTATTACTATTATATTCATACATGCCAACATCAAAGGTACCAACTACTTTGAATGTTTTTATGCGAGGCACCATACCAAATGCCAAATTCTCAACTTTAGGAGCTATAAGCTTAACATAATCACCAATATCAACTCCCATTTCTCTCGCCATAGCTTCGCCAATGAGTATACCTTCATTGTTCTTATAAGAGTTAAACTCATTAATTGATGTTAAGGATCCCATAGCTGGTTTCCTTTCCAAGTATTTACCATCTATACCTCTAACTAGTACTCCTTTAGACTTACCTGATTCGCTATTTATCATTGCTTGAGCCATGATAATTGGTGCTACATAATGAATATGTTCGATGTGACTAATTTTTTTCTGCAAGTCCCTAAAGTCTCTTATGTCGCCCTGAGTTGAACTGATTGTGATATGGCTATTTATTCCAAGTATTTTGCTAATTAGCTGCACTTCATAACCTGACATGACAGACATCACTATTATTAAGGTGGCAACGCCTAAGGCTATCCCAACCAAAGAAAAGGCACTAACGATTGATATAAACCCTTCTTTATTTTTAGTACGCAAATATCTTAATGCGATTAAGAGTTCTACTTTTGTTACCATTTAATTAGTCTTTTGAGTGATTTTTAACACTAAAGCGCCAAATATGAAAGATAATAATGAGCCGCTTAGCACCCCAATTTTTAACATATTCATATATTCTTCAACTTCATCAAAGGCCAAAACACCTATAAATAAGCTCATCGTAAAGCCGATACCGCAAATAATTGCTATACTATAAAACTGCTTGAAACTTGTGTTTTCGGGCAAAGAAGTAATTTTTGTTTTGACTAAAAGATATACTGTCCCAAAAATTCCTAATTGTTTGCCAACAAATAAACCTAGAGTTATTCCTAAAACTATAGGTCTACAAAATACTTTCCAGGATAAATTTGATAAATTCACTCCGCTGTTTGCAAATGCAAAGACTGGAATAATTATATAAGCAACTAAAGGATATAAACTCTTCTCAATGTGCTCTATAGGCTTAGATCCATCTGTTGCAGTAATTGGTATAAGTAAACCCATAATAACTCCTGCAATCGTTGCATGAATTCCGCTTGCTAATATTAAGCCCCACATAATCATTCCAGTAACTAGATAAATCAGCCCAGAAAAGATTTTCTTTCTACATAATATAGAAAGAAATATTACACATAGCCCGACATACCACAGATACTGTAACTGCAATGTATTAGTGTAGAAAAAAGCAATTATTAATACTGCAATTAGGTCATCAATGATCGCAAGAGCAGTTAAGAATACTCTAAGTGATATAGGTAGGCCCTTACCACATAAAGCTAGTACCCCAAGAGCAAATGCAATATCAGTGGCTACAGGAATAGCCCAACCCTTCATATTTAATTCATAGTTTTTATTAAATAAGATAAAAATAATTATAGGGAATACAACGCCTCCAACTGCACTAACCAGAGGCAATACTCGCTGCTCCCCTTTAGATAAATGACCAACCATTAATTCACGTTTAATCTCCATGCCAACGCTGAAAAAGAAAATTGCCATTAATAAATCATTTACCCACTCCCTTATGGAGAGGCCAAAAGAGTGATGAGCAAATGCTAAACTTATTTTGGTTTGAAAAAATGCTTCGTAATAATCTGCACAACTGGAATTGGAAATAATTATAGTTAAAAAAGTAGCTACAAAAAGTAACAACCCATTTTCAACAGCGTTATGTATCAATAAAGCAAAATTAGTTAATCTCTTTGATATCATAGTAACCTATCTAAATAGCTCCATTTCTTCTACTAATGTATAATTATTTTTCCTAATTTTTTCTTTTATTGAAAGGATTGCATGCTCAACTATACCAAGGTTCTTTAGGGCAACACCACCAAGCTGCAAACCTGTCTCTATTGTGGTAGGCACGGTTATTTCTGCTCCCATTTTCTTTAAATTTCTACTATGTCTTAAGTCTTCAGCTCTAGTAATAATGGGTAAGCTGCTGAATTCTAAAGAAATCACTTTTACTGCTTTTCTAACTGATATTTTATCGCTCATACTAAGTATAATTGCAGCAGCTTGCTTAGCTCCAACGGCATTTAGTGTATCGAGATCTGCTAAGTTACCATGATATACCGGAAATCCATCCTCTCTTGCTTGTTTTGCAAGAGAAGCATTACTATCCACAGCAACATAGTTGATTTGTTCTTGTTCAAGCATGTAAGCCACAACTCTACCTACTCTTCCGAAGCCCGCTAATATGACATGTTCGCTTAAATCACCTATCCCTCTTAATTCTTGCAATTGGTGAGAAGCCAAACCGTTATCTAATACATCTTCTATTTTAGTACCAATAATTGAAAGTAGTGGAGTGACAGCCATAGTAACTGCAACTACCATAAATAAAAACTGAGCTAAATCATGAGTTATCACCCCTTGGCTTGCGGCTATATTAAATAAAATGAAAGCAAATTCACCGCCTTGCGAAAGTAATAAAGATGCATTTATAGATTCGCCCCGTTGATAACTAAAAAAATTACACAGGATAAATATCACCAACGCTTTTATTAAAATGATGCCGGCAGAAAGAACTAAAATATCGCTCCACTGAGACATGATAAAACGCCAGTCTATTGACATCCCAACTGTTATGAAGAATAGGCTCATAAATAACCCTTGGAAGGGAATTATACTATCTTCAACTCTATTTCTATATTCTGTTTCAGCAATTAAGATTCCTGCAAGAAACGCTCCCATAGCTGTAGAAAGTCCTAACTGGCTAGTTGTCCAAGCGGCCCCAAGTACTATCAATAGAGTAGTGGTGACATAAACTTCATCTGTTTTTACCGAAGCAATTAATGAGAAAAAAGGCCTTAAGCACCACCTGCCAAATAAAGTAATTGCAATAATTGCGCCTAGAGCTTTAAGACTTGCCCATCCTATTGTCAACAACATGTCGTTACCCTGATTTAGAATAGGAATAATTGCAAGCAATGGAACAACAGCAAAATCCTGCATCAAAAGCACAGCTAGAGATAGTCTTCCAATTGGGCTAGATTGAGTGCCATTTTCAGCTAAAACCTGCAATACTATAGCAGTAGAAGAAAGAGCAAGAGCTAGGGAGATCACAATCACCATAGTCTGCGGTAGTTTTATATCTATATAATAGTCAATGACTAGATATGCTAAATAAAAAACTAAGGCTGTTAAAAGAAACTGTAGTCCACCAAAACCAAAAACTAGCACTCGCATTTTTATTAAACGCTCAAATGTGAGTTCCAGCCCTATTACAAATAAAAGAAAAACTACCCCAAATTCACCAAGGGCAGTTGTATACCCTGGCTCTTTTATTAAATCTAAACCATTAGAGCCAATTATAGCACCTACTACAAGATACCCGAGGACCGGACTTGTTCTGAACTTTCTCAATAACACTACGGTTATTATAGAAACTAGTAATAGTATAAGTACATCAGGTAAGTATCCAGTATCGTGCATGCCCTTTTAAAATCTTTAACCTATAAAATTTATTGTATCAACTAATAATTTACTTGAGTAAAATCTATACCATTGTTCTATAATTGACTACATTGCATTTTAACTTTTTGCAAATTATAAATCTAATAAAAAAGTAATTATTATTTATATGCCAATAGTTTTAATCACTGGAGCTGCAAAAAGAATAGGAAAAATTATTTCATTAAATCTTGCTCAAAATGGCTGGGACCTACTCTTACACTATAATTCTTCAAAAGCAGAAGCTGAAGAACTAAAAAGAACCGTAGAGAAAAGTGGTATCAGAGCAGAGTTATTGCATTGTGATTTTAGAAATCTAGATAACATAGAGCATTTAATACAACAAAATAACCTTGATCTACTGATCAATAATGCTTCTAGTTTCGAAAATGACAATATAAATAATTTTTTTTATAAAGATATTGTAAATAAATTAAAAATCAACTTAGTCGCCCCAATGTTATTAACTAAAGCATTCGTGAAAAAATCAGCTAATGTACCTAATCCCAATATTATTAATATATTAGATTGCGAAATCAAAAATATACCAAGTAACTTTATTTCTTATAATATCACTAAAAATGCATTGGCTCATTTCACTAAAATTGCCGCGAAAAACCTAGCTCCAACCATTAGAGTCAACGGAATTGCCTTAGGGCATACTATAAAAAATCCCAAACAATCTGAGGAAAACTTTAATAAAGCAATACAACAATCCCTGCTTAAGAAAAATGTATCTGGAAAAAATCTTCTAGACACAATTTATTATTTAATCCAAAATGAGAGCCTAACAGGAAACATAATATTTCTAGAAAGTTAAGAAGGAGCATAACTAACTAATCATTTGAGGGATGATAGATTTGTTAGCTGTACCCCGGGCAGAGAAACTAGATCGTTTCTCTCTTTTAGTCAAGGGAAATTCTTACTTATTTTAATAAGTATATTTATATATTTAACGTTTCTTAGCGTGAATAATTATTAGCCATACTCCTTCGATAACACCAACTCTATAATAGCACAAAATTCTGGTCGCTTAATGAAGAGGCGTTGCTAAATAATCAAATGATGGTAGGAGGTGTTTACAAAAAAGAAGCAATAAATGGATTATCAATCATGGCTTTACTATATCTCTTAGTTCCCATGTTGAAGCGAGC
>JALDTH010000003.1 GCA_030073355.1 Candidatus Midichloria sp.
TATGTCTTCAAACCCAACAAACCCTCTCTCTCATGGAAAAATAAACTCAAACCTACTTACTCCAAACTGAGAGTATTATTATGATCTTGGAATTATAACCAGCGTAGAAAATATTCTAGGTTATATAAACTGTTAGAAAATGCAAAACTATTAAGAAATTCCAGCTTTGATAAAATCATGGATATGGATTACACCAATAGGTTTTTTTTCTTCATCAATGATAAAAAGGTTGGTAATACTTTTATTGTTCATCCAAGTGAATACTTGGACTGCCAACATATTCTGATCAATGACTAAAGGATGCAACGTCATAAAATCACTTACTACCGATTTTTTAAAATCGAGACCTATATGGCGCCTTAAATCTCCATCAGTTACGACACCCACTAGAATCCTATCCTCATTCACAACGCCAGTACATCCTAAACGCTTTTTAGTCATCTCTAATATCATTTCTAAAAAAGTGCTACTTGGTTTTACGAGCGGTATCCTATCTCCTGTATGCATGAGGTCTTTTATTCTAATTAATCTTACACCAATACTGCCGCCTGGATGTAAAAGTCTATAATCGTCTTTAGAAAAACTCCTTTTATTAAGCAAGGTAACGGCTATTGCATCGCCCCATGCTATCATCATGGTGCTGGACGTAGTGGGTGCTCCTATATCCGTCACCTCAGCGGTATTTGGTATAAGAATTTTTATATCGCTAATTTCATATAATAATGAATTTTGATTCCTGGTTATTCCTATAATTTGCACGTTAAGCCGCTTACAATAGGAGATAATAGAGTTTAATTCTTGAGTTTCTCCGGAATTAGAAAAAAGAATCGCGATATCACTTTTGGAAATTACCCCTAGATCTCCGTGACTTGCTTCGGCGGGATGTAAGAACACTGATGGGGTGCCAGTAGAAGAAAGGGTAGCGGCAATCTTTTTGGCAACATAGCCGCTTTTACCCATCCCACTTAGTATTACCTTTCCAGTAGTACTTTCTATTGCGTTGATTGCTTCTAAAAATGAGTTATCTATAGAAGCCATTAAAGCATTTAGTCCCTCTATTTCTTGAGAGATTATACCCTTGGCTAGGTTAATTATTTCAGACATTAGCAAATAATATGATTTTTTACTTCTTTAATATAAAAAATATCTTTATTCAAACTTAATTGAGTTTGTTCTTTAAATTATATAATCGCTGTAAATCAGATTGGTTAGTGTCGATTGGTTGGCCGTTATCATCGGTGATGATGTTATTAACTACAAGTTGTGCTTCTTCAAGTTTTGCTGCACAAAAATCATGTAATAAGCGGCCACGCTTATAAAGTTCTACCGTTTCATTTACTGAGACTTCCCCTGCTTCAAGTTTCGCTGCAATGATTTCTAATTCTTTTAAAGCTTCTTCAAAAGAATCTGGTATGTTTGAAGTGTTAATCTTTTCTTTTTTTACATTCATTGGCTTTTTTCTTAATTTGAAGTTTGGTCATATTAATGTTAAGGTATATGTATTAAATTGTATACTGATAAAAACATGGCCGCAAGAATTTATCAAGCATTCAGATCAACAACTCAATCAGGGAAGAAGTCATTAGGTAAGTGGATCTTAGAATTCACCCCGCAAACTAAGAATTTTATAGAGCCTGTTATGGGATGGACTGGAGGCTATGATACATTAGCAAGTGAGGTAAAACTTTGTTTTGATTCCAAAGAAGCTGCTATGAATTACGCGGCTAACTCCTCAATAGAATACGAGATATTAGAGCCAAGGCCCTCTAAAATGACGTTAAATTCCTATATAAATAACTTTTTACATAATTAATCATTTTAAACAAGAATTTTCTTAACACAGAGATATAGTGTTCTGCTGACGAAGTAGCTCAACATAATTTTTCTGGTAGGTAACGCATGTTTAATGCTAAGTTCGATTCATCAAGTTTAAATGGTAAAAATGATTTTGTAATTTAGAGCTCAGGCACTCAAGCTTATGTCTCATCAGCAGTATTGATGACGCTATTATTGGTTCTCCTTTTACAGGGATTGCAGGCCAGGTAAGTGTAATCTTTGGTAATTCATCTTTCACTGCATCTTTATTAAAGGCTTCAAACTTAAACTGTTCTAATGGCTTTGTAATAAATAGTGTTACAAGTGAGGACTATTTAAGGTCTAGTATTGCTCCTGCTGGAGATGTTAATAAGGATGGTATTGATGACATTATAGTTAGTGTTTCTAATGCTGATGGTACTAGAGAGGTATATGTAATTTATGGTGCTGCCTCTTTTTCTGCATTTTTGGAAATTTCTAGCTTAAATTGCACTAACAGCTTTACTATTAATGGTGTTAAGAGTAATTGCTACGCAGGATATTCTGTTGCTGGGGCAGAGATGTCAATAATGACGGTAGCAGTATGGCTGGTCAAGAATACTCAGTTTTTGGTAAGGTTGCTGATTTATCCTTACCGATTTTTGATATATACTTAAGGATTTTGAATTGGCCTTTTTAGGATAAAACTTAAAAAGGCCAATTGCCTTGCTATGCATTTTAAGCTTATGCTAGGGAACCGAGCATTATCCATGCATTAGTTTATTACGCCACCTGGATTTAGTGCCATATAGTCTTTAGTATCTTTGCTAATATGCACAAATTTATCTACTTTAAGCGCTTTCATTATTGCATACACCAATAATAAACCAGCTTGGTTATCGATTAGATAATTAGGATATTTTTTCTTCATTTGTGCAAAATTATTAGTAGCGCTCTCTTCAATCATTTTCTCTAGATCTGAAATTGTAATAGTATCCTCAGCAAACCATAGGTTCTGCTTTATGCCGTATTGCACAAATCCACTGAGGCTGTAGACTTTTAAATCTTTCTTGGTTATTAAACTTGTTAAGTTTCTGTCGTGAGTAATATCAGTAGCTACAATTTTATTAACATACTCTAATGCCTTTTTAATATCTTTTTTAGATATTAATTCGTATTTATTTCCTTTATTAAAGATATTATTTAGCTCATGCAGCATGGTAGCTGAACCGTATCTACCTTGAAAGACAAAATGTTGATCTTGTTTGTTAAATCTAGATAATTGGAAGCTGCCGCCTCCCTAATCAAAGATTATAGTTTCATCATTAATATGAGTGCTCGGCAAATGCATTTTCGCTGCTTCTAGCACTAAAATCCCTTCTTTTTCCTGAGAAACAATCGAAAAATCTATTTTTGTCTGTTGAAATAACTGAGAAAAGACGCTGCCACTATTATTTATATTTCTAGCCCAAGCTGTTGCAAAACCAATACACTCATTATTGAAGCAATCAGTATTATATAATTTTTTGATTTCATTAACGGCTATAATGCTTTTAGTTATACACTCTTGGCTCAGGGTTTTACTGTTTTTTGATTGTAAGATACATTTTTGTATATCCAGCACTCTATTATATTTTGGTAAGTATTCTTCTATCGTATTATTGCAGGAATTGACTACATATCCAGCTGCTTTTAGGGAGCCGGATCCGAAATCAAAAATATATTTATTCTCGATACAATCGCTTGCAAATACTTCAGACGATAATAATAAGAAGAAGAGAGTTTTTTTGAAATCCATAGCGTGCACAATTTAGATTAAAATTGGCGTTATTATATAGCTATTAATTTAAAATTCATTGAGTAAGGTTTACAGGTACCGCGAAAATTTAAGTAAATTCTCTTAAAATATTTATAAATACTTAATTAGTTGTATGTTGTATATTTTATTTGATAGTATTTGAATAAAAAATTCTTTTATGTTCATCTATTGCAAACCTGTCTGTCATGCCTGCTATATAGTCCCCAATTATTATAGCTCTTTCTTTTAGATCAGAATTAATAACTTTTTTATTCCAGTTAGTTGGTAAACAGCCTGGTTCTTCCATAAAATAATAGAAGAGGTTATGCATTAGGGTTTTAGCCTTATAGCGCATACGGTTGATATTATAATTCCTGTACACATTATTCATTAGAAAATTTTTGATTTCGTTTTTTTGTTCTTCCATCTTGGAGCTGAAGGCAACAGTCCAACTGCTGTGTTTTCGTATAGCTTGGATATTAGAGAATGCATTATTAGTAATACGTTTTTTTGTTTCAATTAATAGATCATTAATCATTATTTCTCGTATATTATTGATAAGGTACTGATAGTTATTTTTGTTGAATGGTTTATTACCTGCCGCCATTTTTATTATACTAACCTGCATTAATTCTTCGAATGATATAAAACCTGCGCGTAAGCCATCATCTATATCATGGGCACAATAAGCTATATCATCAGCTAGCGAAGCAACTTGAGCCTCTAAAGTTGGATATTGATCTAATTGCAAATTGAAGGGCCTAAAAAGCTCACCCACTTTTTTCGCAGCAAATTCACTTTCTATATTTAATGGTCCATTATGTTTAGCCAGCCCTTCTATAATTTCATAAGATAGGTTTAACCCATTTTCAAAAAAAATCCCTTTTTCCAACTGGGCAATAACCTTTAAGGTATGAAAATTGTGATCAAAGCCTCCAAAATCTCGCATGGCTTCTGCAAGTCCATCTTCTCCAGCATGACCAAACGGTGGATGTCCTAAATCGTGTGATAAAGCTATGGCTTCAGCTAAATCTTCGTTTAGTTGTAGAGACCTTGCTATCAATTTAGCGACAGCTGCCACTTCAAGGGAGTGGGTTAATCTAGTACGGTAGTGGTCACCAGAATGATTTACGAAAACCTGAGTTTTGTACTCTAGCCTGCGAAAAGAAGGAGAGAATATGATCTTATTTTTGTCATTTAAAAAAATTAACTGCGGATTTTCTTTTTCTTTGTAAATTCTTCCCAAGGACTCGATTGGACTACTAGCGTATTTAGATATATCCATGACTTATATTTCAACTCCAAGCGTTATAAAATGAGTTTTTCCCACTTATTCCACTTATATCCCATATTTTCCCAAAATAATACTATTAATTCCCACAAAACTGTAGTAGATTAATGTTGTAATGTGCGTGAAATTGCTATTTATTTGTATTTTATTAATTTTATTGATGAGCGCTGATATAAAAATATTTTTATCGATATATGAAAATAAAATTGATGACAAAAAGCGTGTCTCAGTTCCTGCTCAGTTTCGCTCTATAATTGAAGGAAAGGGAGATAGCATAATTTATGCGTATCCTTCTCTAAAAAATCAATGTCTTGAGGTTTGCACCCCACAGAGGATTAATGAACTAGAAAGCCATATAGAAAGTTTTGATATTTTTTCTGAAGAAAGAGATATTCTAGCTACTTCCATACTTGGGGTATGTGAGCCTATGCAGATTGATGCAAAGGGGCGCATCTCTATTTCAGATAGATTATTAGACTTTGCTCAAATTGATAAAGAAATAGTATTTGTTGGAAAGGGTAAGATTTTTGAGATCTGGAATAAACAGGATTTTAATAATTACTTTAATTATGCAAGAAGCCACGTGCGTAATAGTAGTTTGTTTACTGATAAATTAAAAAATAGTGAGGCAAAGCTATGAAGAATCCTCATATCTCGGTTTTATTAAATGAGGTAATCAAGACCCTTGGTATTAAGAAAGATGGAGTATATTTGGATTGCACTTTTGGAGCAGGTGGATATAGTAATGCAATTTTAGAAAAAGAGAATTGTTATGTGTGTGCAATTGATAGAGATACAAAAGTTATGCTGTATGCGGAAAAACTGCTCCAGAATTTTGGCGAAAGGTTTAATATTAATTTTAGCGAATTTGCTAATCTTGAGGAGACTATACAATATTTTCCTTATCAATTTTTTGATGGGGTTGTTTTTGATATTGGGGTGTCGTCAATGCAGATAGATTCAGGGGTTAGAGGATTCTCATTCGCTAAAAACGGCCCTCTAGATATGCGTATGGACCAAAACCAAGATATTGATGCTGCCTTTATAATTAACAATTATCCGGAAGAGGAACTGATCAAAATTATTAGGAATTTTGGAGGAGAAAAAAAGGCCCGAAGCATAGCTAAAGCAATAATTAGTAGTAGAGAACAGGAGCAGATTTCTACAACTCTGCGGCTTGCAAGTATTATAAAAAAAGCTATTGGTAATTATAGCGATACAAT
Organism: Candidatus Midichloria sp.; assembly: GCA_030073355.1. Taxonomy (GTDB): domain Bacteria; phylum Pseudomonadota; class Alphaproteobacteria; order Rickettsiales; family Midichloriaceae; genus Midichloria. The sequence goes on from JALDTH010000003.1 coordinate 6,107, forward strand.
TCATCCAGCGACACGAACTTTTCAAGCTCTGCGGATTGCTGTAAATGATGAATTGGAGCAGCTTAAAGTAGGACTTAGAGCTTCTATTGAGCTGTTAAAGGTTGGAGGGGTGATTGCGGTAGTGACCTTTCATTCTGGTGAGGATAAAATTGTAAAAGAAATTTTTAATTCTCTGTTAGTAAAGCTACCAAAAAGGAATAAATACAGTCACTTTTCTAAGCAACCGATTTCTGATGATAAGCAGTCTAAATTTGAATTAGTTACTAAGAAACCTATCACTCCTAGCGAGCAAGAAGTCTTAGAAAATATACGATCTCGCTCAGCAAAGCTTAGAGTCATTAGACGTATTAGAACATGATGGAGGTTAAATGATGAAATCAATTAGATCAATTTTAATTTATTCTATTATAATAGTTGTAATATCTTTATTCTTTATAAAATCAAAAGTACAAGATCTAAGTAAGGAATTTGCCCTGATTGAATCTGAAATTATCAAAGAAAGAGATAATATTCATATTTTAAAAGCAGAATTTGTATACCTTTCTAAACCGCAAAATATAGAAAAATTAGCTGAGCAGCACTTAGATCTGCAACTTATGGACAGTGAGCAGTTAGTGAATATTGAAATAGGCGATAATTCTAAAGCTAAAATCTTTGAGAAGGGAAGGTAAAGATGTATTGGAATGAGCTATCAAAAGGTGATATTTACGAAGAGTCACTAAAAAATTCTATTATTAGATGGAAGTTTATTACTGGCTTGATGTCTTTTGCCTTTATCACCATTATTTTAAGATTATTTGATTTAAGCTTCACCACCGTTGAAGAAATTAACCTAGCCTATAAAAAGCAGTTGCATAGCCAGCACATCATTTCAAGAGCAGATATAGTTGATAGAAATGGTACTCTCTTAGCATCGAATATTAAAACAGCTTCTGTTTATGCGCATCCGAAACAATTAATAGATGCCAAGGCTGCAGCAAAATATTTGGCGAATTTAAAAATAGGTTTGAATGAAAAGGATTTAATAGGAAAATTGGGGTCAAATAAGGATTTTGTGTGGATCAAAAGGCATATAACTCCGATTGAGCAACAACTAATCCATGACCTTGGGATTCCTGGCGTTTATTTTGTAAAAGATGAAAGGCGTATTTATCCTCACGAGAATCTTTTTGCGCATGTTTTAGGATATATAAACATTGACGGAGTTGGTATAGCAGGAATTGAGAGATTATACAATAATGAACTTATTAAATTAGGCTTAGAATCCAAGAATATGCAATTATCCTTGGATGTGAGAATTCAAACCATTCTATGTAGAGAACTGAAAAATGCTATAGATTTACATTCAGCAGTTGGTGGGGCTGGAGTCATTATGAATGTTAACACTGGAGAAATTCTAGCTATGGCAAGCTTACCAGATTTTAATCCGCATAATTTGAATAATATAAAAAAAGAAAGCTTGTTTAATCAAGTGGCACTTGGGATTTACGAAATGGGATCTACATTCAAACCATTTACACTTGCTATGGGGTTAGATACTAATAAGATTAGTCTTAATGATGCATTTGATGTGTCCAAGCCTTTAAAAATAGGTAAATTTAAGATTCATGATTATAAAAGTAAAGGTGGTTATTTATCGGTGCCAGAAATTCTAATGTATTCTTCTAATCTTGGCGTTGCGCAAATAGCGAAACTTGTTGGGGCTAAAGCTCAAAGAGATTACTTGAATAGGTTTGGTATGCTAAGAGAAATAGAAGAAAATATTCCTGGAAAAGCTAAACCAATGTTTCCGAATGAGAGGAAATGGTCTGAGGCGAGTTTAGTTACAATAAGTTATGGTCATGGCATAGCTGTAACAGGCATTCACCTAGCGCAGGCAATGGCTGCTTTGGTAAATGGAGGGTTGCTCTATAAGCCGACTTTAATTAGACAAGAAAATACTAATAATATTGAGTGTAGAAGGGTTATAAAAGAGCAGACTTCTCATGCTATGAGAAAGCTTTTAAGATTGGCGGTTGAAAGTGGATCGGCAAAGAGAGCAAACGTCGAAGGATTGCTTGTTGGAGGAAAAACTGGGACAGCAGAAAAAAATAAAAATGGGCGTTATAGCAAGAAATTAAATTTAGCTATTTTTGCTGGAGCTTTTCCGATGAATAAGCCAGAATATGTGATAGTTGTGATGATTAATGAAGCAAAACAAAATAGTATAAATTATGGGTATACAACAGGAGGTATGATAGCTGCTCCTGTTGGAGGCAATATCATTAGAAGAATGGCCCAAGTTCTTGGTGTTATGCATCTCGATCATAATGATAAAGAAGTTTTGCAAGCTATGTATTTAGATTATATACCCCGGCATGTCACTACCAAACTTGCAAAGCGTTAATCAACGCGTTTCCACGAGCTTCTTTCTTCTTCGAAAATTGTAACTGGAATATTAAGTGCTGCTAAGTTTTTTACTTGTTCTTGAATGAGCACTTCATCTGTAGAAGTGTCATATATACTAACAAATCTCTCATAATTATCGACTAATTCAGGTACTGTGTCATTTGCTAGAAGCACATTTGCGTTATTTAGATTGCTAGTTTGAGTAGTAAGCAAAATCTTCTGTCGATCTAAAAACGTATCTTCTTCAGTAGCATGAGGTAGAAAGGCTAATACAGAATATATCCAGAGATCATTATCTAGCTTATACATTTCATTTTTGTTTTTGCATAGTATATGAACTCTAAAATTTTTTTTTATTATAGTTTCTAAAAGCTTAGCAGTGCCTCTAATTATTGGGGTTGCGGAGAGTTTATATATGGATGCCTGTGTCATTTTATTACTTCCTTTAATCTTTTTAAAGCAATGACAAGAACCGATACTGCATTAGTTGGAACAATATTTTTGGTTATATCATTTAAAAATTCATTATATTCCTCAATTTTTTTGTCTGTCGACTTAATTTATCCTCTTTAATATTTGTAATTGTTATAAAGGACATCAACTCGTTTAATTCGGAGAGAATAGTTTTTAAGGCAGTATTTTCTGCATAGTCAAAAATTTCTACATTTTTGATTTGTTCGATTAAATGGTTAATGCCCAAAAGTTTATAGATTTTCATATATTCGTTAGCTGCAATCTTAATAGATTTACCAGAATTTTGAGTTATAGTGATAATATCTAATAGATTACTTAAGACGGATATTTGATTAATGGAGTTTAAAAGGTCTTTGTTAGTAATATTATTCAACTCATTGGGATTAGATTTATCATTATCGAATTTATTATATAAAGAAGGAATGGTTATTTGCTGAAGCTTTAATAAATCATCAAAAGTAGGTTTGAGATCTTTTATAGTTTTGCTTATGTTATCAAGTAAGTGCTTATGATTTAAAAGCCATAGCACCAATTTTTCGATGCTTTTACTAATTTCATCAAATAAACTAAGCTGAGTATTAACCGATATAGTGTGAGCCAATTTTGCAGTATTACTCCAAATTGATTCTAAAGAAAACAAATTAGAAGCGATGATAAAGGTATGAATTATATCAATTGCGTCATGCCCTTGCTCAATCAGTTGATGAAATAAACAGCAACCAAGCGTATTTACGAAGTGATTAACTGTTGTGGTTACGATAATCTCTTTTTTTAGTTTGTGCTGTAAGATAGAATCTTTAAAATTTTTCTGTATTGTTTTGGGGAAGTAACTAATTAAATAATAATCCAGGTATTTATCTAGATTCTTTTTACTTGCCATAGAGGTTAGTATAGCGGAGTTTTTAGCGTATGCTATTAGAATTGCAATTTCTGGCCGACTTAATTTACCATATAAGTTCGCAATTTCAGTAAAATCTTCTATAGTAGGTAGTTTTTCTAATTCTCTACTCAATTCTTTCCGTGATTCTAAGTTTTTGATTAGCCAAAAATGCTCATCTAAGCGTTTTCTGCCTTTATGCTGTTCTAAGCTAATTAATAAGGTTTGATTTTTGTTATCTTGCAATACTAGCTCAGATATCTCTTCGGTCATATTAAATAACACTTCGTTTCTTTCTTCTAGCTTAATAGCGCTTTTCTGTAGTAGATCAGAGAAGGGTATTTTGATATTCACTTCATGATCTGAGCAGTCAACGCCAGCTGAGTTATCTATAAAGTCTATATTAACTTTACCCCCTTTTCTCGCATACTCTATCCTACCAAGTTGGGTAGCCCCAAGGTTTCCACCTTCTATTACTGCTTTACAGCGTAAATCTGCACCATTAACTCTTACGTTATCATTGCTTTTATCACCAATAGCTGAATTTGTTTCTTCTGCTGACTTTATATATGTTCCAATGCCTCCATTCCAAAATATATCAACCGGCGCTTTTAAGATTGCTTTTACCAATTCATCAGAAGTAAAGCTATTATTTGTTACCCCTAGAGCTTTACATGCTTCTTCGGATATAGTAATATTTTTGGGCACTTCTTAAAAATACTCCGCCGCCTTTGGAGATCAGCTTTGAATCATAATCTGTCCACTGAGAACATGGCATGTTAAATAATCTTTCTCTTTCTTTGAAAGAAACTGCTGAATCTGGGTTAGGGTCAATAAATATATGAATATGATTAAAAGCCGCAATAAGTTTATAATGCTTTGAAAGTAACAGGCCATTACCAAATACATCTCCTGACATATCTCCGATACCTATTGCAGTAAAGGGCTGTTCTGCAATATTTATGCCAAATTGACTTGTGTGGTCTTGAGCCGAAATCCAAGCCCCTCGGGCAGTGATACCCATTTTTTTATGATCATATCCTGCTGATCCGCCGGAGGCGAATGCGTCCCCTAACCAGAAATCGTATTCTTTAGAAACCGCATTAGCATGATCTGAGAAGGAGGCTGTACCCTTATCCGCAGCGACAACTAGGTAAGGATCGTCTTCATCATACCTAATGACGTGGGTTTGAGGTACTATTTTATTATCTACTACGTTATCTGTAATATCTAAAACGCTTCTTAAGAAATCTTTATAACATGCGATTCCTTCATTTATAAAATCTGAAGATGCGGGACTTACATTTTTCAAAATAAACCCTCCTTTGGATCCAACAGGCACTATAACAGAATTTTTTGTCATTTGCGCTTTCATTAATCCCAGAATTTCAGTTCTAAAATCATCTTTTCTGTCGGACCAGCGCAAGCCTCCTCTAGCAATTTTACCGCCTCTTAAATGTATGGCTTCAAAGCGCGATGAGTAAACAAAAATTTCTCTGAAAGGCTTGGGTAAAGGTAGGGCAGAAATTTCTTCTGAAGAAATTTTAAAAGAGAGTCCAGTGGTCTCAAAATTTGTTTTTTGGAAAAAGTTGGTTCTTTTGGTTGCGTGTATTAATTCAATAAAAGTTTTAAATATCTGCTCAGTTGTTAAGCTTGGTACGTCAAGTAAAGCTGCATTCAACTCGTTCATCAATTCAAGGGCAGCAGCCTCTCTATTCTTAAGATTTTTATTATCTGTTGAGAACTTGGTATGAAAAATTTTAATGAGTTTATTGGTTAAATCAGGATAATTTATCAAGTTTTCTGTAATGACTTGACTATTATGCAGAAAGTTTATTTGCTTTAGATAAGCTGAGTATGCTCTAATTATAATTGCTTCTTTCCAGCTAAGAGAAGCATAAGTCATTAATGAATTAAAGCGGTCGTCTTCAAGTTCTTTTGCATATATCTTTTCTAAAGCGGTTTCAATATTCTTTTTTACTGAAGGTGCGAGAGGTTTAGTTTGTTTGTTGTTAGTGTTAATTCTAAAATGATGAATAAAAAGTTCAGTATTTTCCTTTGTTGATTCCTCTAAAGCAATTTTGAATGTGAGAGTATCTATAACAAAAAAACCAAAATTTTCTATAGTAGGTAGAGTGATGGATAAAGGAAGTTCATTATATGGCGAAAAAATCTTTAATTGCAACAGTTCTTTTCCGCTTTTGGCTGATAAATAAAAGTCGAATTTGACTTGGTTTTCAGCAATTGCTAATTCTGCCATTTTAATATCATGCACTGCCTGTTTTGGTACAAAGCTTGAGGTATATTTTAAATCAAAGGCATTTTTAAATTTATTAAATTTTTCGATAGCAGATTGTTTAGAGTATTTGATTTGTAACGCTTTTAATAAATTATCTAGCCAAACACTCGTAGCTTCGTTAACTAGCTCTTCAATCTTCTTTACGTTATACTCCTTTTTAAGGCTTTTTACTGGTTTGATTACAATCTGTATACGAGCAAGCTGAGATTCTCCGACGTTAACGTAGTATCTCGATACTATCCCATAGATTTGTTGAGAAATAATTCTTTCCACAATTTTCATTATTTCAGCGCTAAACTTGGCTTTTGGAATAAATATAAAACAATGCAGAAGTTGAGAAGCGCGGTCTTGTCTTAAGAACACCTTAACTCTAGGCATTAGGTTAAGTGAAACCATCCCAGTTGAAACTTCAAAGAGCTCGTCTTCACTTATTTGTACTAAATCGCTACGAGAAAAATCTTCCATCACGCTAACTAATTCCTTAGCATTATAGCTATCCGTATTATAGCCATACCTACTTAAAACATTATTAATTTTATTTCTAATCAACGGTATATTTCTTACACTTTCTTTGTATACGGATGAGGTAAAGAAACCTATGAAAACAATTACTGATACGCATTTATCTTGCTTATCAAATTGTTTAATTTGAATGCAATTCATATATGAATCTCTATGAACTATGGAACGGCTGTTGGATTTTTTGATGAAAATCACATTCTCGTCGTTATCATCGATTTCTGTTTCAGTAATTTCGTTTCTATAAAAGTCAGATTTAGTCATTCCTAGATTGTTATCTGGATCTATGATTGAACGCCCAGATTCGTAGTTTACTACTACGCTTCCCAAGAAAATAAAATGGTTATTGAGTAACCACTCTAAAAACTGAATCGACTCTTTTTTTTCTGGTGCGGTCGCTTGATACCAATTCTTGGCCGTAATATTCTTAATCGCTTCTTTCATCTGCTGTTGCATGGTTTGCCAATCTTCTACAACCACCTCCACACATTCGATCACATTTTTTAGTCCACTTTTTAATTTATTAAAGTAATCGTCACTAAATTGATTAGAAACAAAAAATTGCATTACTGATTCTTTATCCGCTTTACCTTTTCCAATTTCAATTAACTCTCCACTTTTTTTTCTCTCAATATGCATAGTAGGATGTACTATCAAATGTATCGTAATACCCTGTTTTTTTAACTCGTTGCTAATTGACTCTACTAAAAAAGGAACTTCTTTTGTTATAATTTCTAATACTACTAAATCAGAATTTTTTTGTAACTTAGTGAAATTGATATTAGTAGAATGATGAGGTCTGTATTGTAATGACTCAAATATAGAAATGCATGCTTCAGCTAGGTCATTAGTGTTAATTAAAGATATGGTATCTAAAGGGACATCACTATATAGTGCTTTACAGAATTCACATGTATTTTTTTCAGGAATAATTTTGCAGATTTCTTCTAAAAAAGACCCTATAGTGTGTGACATAATTGGTTCATTACATTTCATTAAACATGCTGTATAAAGGATATCAGTTTTTTGTGTGAAGCCAAGAAAATTTAATCGCTAAAGAGAGTTTATTATGCATTTATATTTAGTTGATGGTTATGGATTTGTTTTTAGAGCATATCATTCGCTTCCCCCATTATCTAGCCCTGATGGGACTCCGATTTCTGCTGTGTATGGTTTTGTTAATATGATGATAAAGTTATGCGAGTCCCATAAAGCTGATATGATTGCTGTAGTGTTAGATAGCGGTAGTAAAAATCATCGACATGAATTGTTTCCTGAATATAAAGCAAATAGACCAACTCTTCCAGATAATTTGAAAGTGCAGTTTCCAATTATAAGAGAAGCATTACAGGCTTTGAATATTACGATTGTTGAGGTTGATGGTCATGAGGCTGATGACCTTATCGCCACCTATGCTGTAAAAGCTGTAAAATCAGGGAATGATGTAACCATAATTAGCTCAGATAAAGATTTAATGCAACTTTTATCCTACAGTAAAATTTATATGCATGATCCTATAAAAAATAAGTCTATTATTGAAGAGGACGTAGAAAAGAAATTTGGCATTAGACCTAGGCAACTAACCGATGCTTTAGCATTAATTGGAGATACCAGCGATAATATTCCGGGGGTTCCTGGTATTGGCCCAAAAACTGCAGCAGACTTACTCAAAGACTATAGTTCTTTGGATGAAATTTATAAAAATATAGATTCTATAAAGTCTGCAAGAATAAGACAGTTATTAATTGATAACCAAGAACAGGCTATTTTGTTCAGGAATTTGGTCACTCTGAAAACGGATATTAGTACTAATTTAAATTTAGAAGAAATGAGGACTCAACAACCTGATCCCGAGCATTTAGTTAATTTTGCTAGAAAATTTGGCTTTAAATCATTAATTGCAAAATATGCAGTAATTGCTAACGAAAGCCATTCTCTTGGTTATGAAAAAATTGAGCTGAAAAAAATTAATAAAAGCGATCTAAAAGAGAAGCTGCTAAGAAAGATAGAAAAAGGCGGAGTTGTAGCTTGCTATTTTAACGATAAGGAGTTTTTTTTAGCGACAAATGAACTAAATTTAATAATAGATTATGAAGATATCACACAAAAGAATCTCTTTGATGTTCAACATGCGGCTCATTTAAATGATATATTATCATTTTTAAAACCGGTTTTTGAATCCGACAGCATAACAAAAATATTATTTGATGCAAAACTATTTATTAAAATTCTATATAAGCTATCTATAAGGATAGTTGCGTTCGAAGATTTGGCGATTATGGCCTACTCTATTAGTACCAAGAATCAATATAAAGACTTGGTCAACTTAATTTCAGAGAGTTACTTTAATGCTTTTGGAATGATTAGGTGTTATGCTAGATTAAAATATGAATTGATTAGTCTTAAAATACTTAGTCTTTATGAAAAATTAGAAAAGCCTTTGATTAAGGTGTTAAGTGATATGGAGAGCAGAGGGATATTGGTTGACAAACAGGTTTTAGATGAAATTTCTCTCGATTTAAATGGTAGGGCAAAAATAATTGCGGATTCTATTTATAAGATAGCAAATCAAGAATTTAATATTGGTTCTACTAAGCAGCTTGGCGAGATTTTATTTGAGAAATTAAAACTTGTAACAAAGAGTAAGAAATCTAGCAAATCTAGAAATTATTCTACGGATAGTAATGTTTTAGAGGCTTTAGCCTTACAAGGCTATGAAATTGCCTCTTTGATATTAGAATGGAGGCATTTAACTAAACTGGTTAATACTTATACTGAGGCCTTACAAAAAAGTATTGATCCGAATACCACGCGTATACACACTACTTTTGATATGAATACTACGACAACTGGGAGGTTGTCTTCGCGTAATCCAAATTTACAAAATATACCGATCAGGACTGAGGAGGGAAGGTGGATCCGTAAAGCGTTCGTTGCTTCAAAGGGGAAGGTGTTAATCTCTGCTGACTATTCTCAAATAGAATTAAGGCTACTTGCACATTTTGCAGATATAAAACAGTTGAAGGAGGCGTTTTTATATAACAGAGATATCCATGCAGTCACTGCGAGTGAAATATTTGGAGTACCGATTCAAAATATTGACAGCGATTTACGTAGAAAAGCAAAAGGAATAAATTTTGGTATCATATACGGCATTAGTCCTTTTGGATTAGCGAAAAATATAGGCATCCCTCAACGTGAGGCAAAGAAATATATAGAGAACTATTTCCTCCGTTACCCTGGAATCCATGAATACATGAAAAAAATATTAGATTTTGCAAAGGCAAACAATTTTGTTGAAACAATTTTTAAAAGAAGGTGCTTTATAGAGGGAATAAATAGCAGTAACTATACTGTAAGATCGTTTGCAGAACGGGCGGCAATAAATGCGCCTTTGCAAGGTAGTGCAGCTGATATAATTAAAAAAGCGATGGTAATGTTACCTGAACACTTATCTAGGTATTTAGTATTACAGATACATGATGAATTGCTTTTTGATGTACCAGAAGCTAAGACTGAAATGTATGCTCAAGAAATAGTGAGCATTATGGAGAATGTGGTGCAATTATCGGCTCCACTTAAGGTGGGTATATCTGTAGGTAAATCTTGGTAACAGAAATTACTTGATACTATTGCACATTTTTATAAAATGCGAAATAAAGATTATTTAAGAATTTAGATTATGAATTACGACAAATTATCAATTGGTAAAAATCCGCCATACGAAGTTAATGTGATGATAGAGATAGCAGCAAGCTCTGGTCCCGTAAAATATGAGTTCGATAAAGAGACCGGGGTATTGAGTGTGAATCGGATTATGCAAGGTTCTATGCAGTACCCGTGCAATTATGGCTTTATTCCTCATACTTTGTCTGGTGACGGCGACCCGGTAGATGTTCTTGTATATACCAACCATTCAATCGTTCCTGGAGCGGTAGTATCTGTAAAGCCAATAGGGGTGCTGGTTACTGAAGATGAGAAAGGAAGTGATGAGAAAGTATTAGCAGTTCCAACCGAGAAGATAGATCCTTTTTTTGCGAATATAAAGTCATGTGAAGATTTACCTGAGATTTTAATACAGAAAATTAATCATTTCTTTTCTCATTACAAAGATTTAGAAAAAGGAAAATGGGTTAAGATTAGTGGCTGGCAAGGGCCTGCAGCAGCGGAAAAAATTATTAGTGAAGCAATTCAACGGGAGAGGAAGTAATATGTATATAATTTCAACTTTTTACAAGTTTGTTCGTATCTCCGATACTTTATCGTTGCAAAAGTCATTAAAGGACTTTTGTCTCGAGAAGGAGATTAAGGGTACTATACTTATTGCTGAAGAGGGTATCAACGCTACAGTAGTTGGAAAAGAAGATGAGATAAAGCAGTTCCACACCTTTATGAGCTCTTTACCCTACTTTCCTGATCTTTTCTTCCAAGAGAGTAGCTGTGAATTTATGCCATTTCAAAAATTAAAGGTGAAAATAAAGCCAGAAATTATTACTTTTAAGGTGCCAGATCTAGATATGTCCAATACCGGAGAATATATTAAACCCGAAGATTGGGACGCTTTTATTAGTAGAAGTGATGTAAAAGTTATTGATACTAGGAATTATTATGAGGTGGCTATGGGCTCCTTTAAGAATGCAATTAGTCCAAATACAAATAACTTCACTGATTTAGTTGAATGGATCGAAAAAAATTTAGATAAAAAAGATTTGGAAACACCAATTGCTATGTTTTGTACTAGTGGGGTGCGGTGTGAGAAATCTACTGCTTATGTAAAAAAGCTAGGTTATAAAAATATATATCATTTGCAAGGCGGAATAACTAATTACTTGAAACGTAATAAGTGTGGTATATTGTGGGAAGGCACATGCTTCATTTTTGATGATAGAATTGCCCTTGATTCTTGTCTATTGTCAACTAATGCCTAACTTATGGCTCACTTTCTTTTGGATGCATCAATACTAATTACTTTAATAATGCTGACCTCTTTATTTGTCAGTGCAGAAATTGCTATTGTCGCCTCTCGTAAAAGTAGGCTTAATTCTTTAAGCAAGCAGAACAAAGGTGCTAGAAAAGCACTGGATCTAGCTGGTCGCCCGGAGGATTTTCTTTCAACAGTGCAAGTCGGAATAACTCTTATCAACGTTATGATAGGTATTTATGGAGGGGCTGCAATTTCAGCAGATATAGCTAATTTAGTAGGTAAATTTGAGGTTTTATATCCATACCGTGAAGAGATCAGTTATGCCTTGGTTGTGATTCTTATAACTTACTTTACTGTCCTTGGCGAAATAATACCTAAAAGAATCGCCATGCTTTATCCAGAAAGAGTTGCTTCTTTAACTTCTTATTTAATGCTGTTTTTCACTAAACTTTTTTACCCATTTGTTAAGCTACTCGCGCTTTCTACTAAGTATGTATTAAAAATTTTAAAAGTTAAGGAGCCAAAAGCGCAATTTACCATGGAAGAATTGCGGATGATGGTTAATCAGGCTGAAGTTGCTGGTATGCTTGCTGCAACAGAACGTGACATGTTGCGGCGTATTATTCACCTTAGTAACACCCAAGTTGGCGCTATAATGACTCCACGCAATAAAATGATTTGGATTGATATTATGGATAAAGAAAAGGTTAATATTCAAAAAATAATCAAGCATCCTTTCCATTATTTGCCGGTTGTCGATGGTGGATTGAATTATGTCATTGGAATAGCTACATTTAAAAATATATCTAAGGATGAATTAAATAATCAAAAAATCTCTCAAAAAGCTCAAGGATCTGAAGTTATTTATATTCCAGAGACTGCAAGGGTGAGTAAGCTTATTGATTTATTTAGAGAAAAAAAGGTAAGGATAGCTCTTGTTGTTGATGAATATGGAGATATAGAAGGGCTGGTAACGCTTGATGATGTATTAAAGATCTTGGTTGGAGATCTTGCAATTGGCATGAATGATAAAGCGCCTGATATAATTAAAAACTCTGATAGTTCCTACACGGTTAACGGAAATATATTAATAGAAGAGGTAATGAGCTTGCTTGGAGTATCTTCACTTCCTGGCGATGAAGAAGAGGACTATAGAACTCTAGCTGGCTTTATGCTTAGCCAGATTGGGCAGCTACCAAAGATAGGGGATCATTTTTACAGTGCTGGTTGGTCTTTTAATATAGTTAAAATGGATAAAAGGAGAATAGAACGTGTCCTGTTAAGAAAAACTGTTTTTTGAAGAATATTGGCTTGCGCTCTTGATTTTGTTTGGCATAATGCAATCAAATAGATATTGAAAATATTTTTATGAAGCATTATGTGATTGATAAGCTTAATATAGTGACTGATTATATGCATTCGGCGGCAACAGTTTCTATTAAAGTTATGATAAAGGCTGGCAGTAGATATGAAAACGAGACTAATAATGGCATCTCTCATTTTCTGGAACATATGGCTTTTAAGGGGACTAAAACACGTACCGCTATACAAATTGCAGAAGAGTTTGACATGATTGGGGGTAATTTTAATGCTTATACCAGTAGAGAAAAAACTGTCTATTGTGCTCAAGTGCTTAAGGGGGATCTAGAGTTAGCAGTAGATATATTAGCTGATATAGTGCAAAATTCAGTTTTTGAGCCAGAAGAAATCCAAAAAGAAAAAAAAGTTATCTTAGAAGAATTAGCCCAAGTAAAGGATACGCCGGATGACCATATATTTGATCTCTTTCAAGAAAAACTTTTTCCAAATCAAGCGCTTGGAAGGCCAATTATTGGTACGGAGAAGTTTATTAATGGCGTAACGCATCAGGATTTGATTTATTATATAGATCAAAACTACAGTAGAGATAATATAGTTATCTCTTGTGCAGGTAACTTTGATGATAAAGAATTTTATAATCTAATTAAGGAAAGGTTTACTTTTCTTCCGCAGAGTGGAAAACCTAGTTTTGAGCACGCAACTTATATTGGAGGTGAAGTTAGAGTTGAAAAAGACTTAGAACAAGTCCATTTAACAATTGGCTTTCCAGGGCTTTCCTATCTTGATCAAAAGTTTTATGAACAGCAGGTTTTAGCAGTAGTTTTAGGAAGTGGCATGTCTTCCAGGTTATTCCAAGAAATAAGAGAAAAAAGAGGGCTTGCTTACCATATTTCAACCTTCTCAATGAGTTATACAGATCTTGGTGTATTTGCTGTATATTCAGCGACTAATCCAGACTCAGCTAATGAATTAATTGAAGCAACGGCTGAGCAGATGAAGTTAGCCACAGATTCCATTACTGAAGAGGAATTAAAGAGAGCTAAAGCGCAAGTGAAAGCAAGTTTGTTGATGTCTCAAGAGAGTTCTGCTTCGAGAGCTGAGAGGATTGCTTGGCATTATGCTGTATATGGAAGAATTATACCTCTTGAAGAAATTATTGAGCGGATAGAGGCAATATCGATTGAGGATATAAAAAGTACATTATTAAAAATATTATCAAATGAAAAATTGCCAACTGTTGCCGCGATTGGTAAGCTTAAAAAGTTAATGCCTTATAAAGATATAAGGGCAAAATTTACTTTGTATTAGCTTATTCTATGACCAAAGCGGTTATTTTTGATACTTACGGAACGTCAGATATATAAAAGTATCTGAATTACAAGATATGGAGCTTGGGCCCAATGAGGTTTTAATTAAACAGGAAGTTATAGGTATAAACTATCACGATATACTCTATAGGTCACAGGGCGCAAAAAGATGGAGGATATTCCTACTATTCTTGGTTTTGAAGCAGCAGGAATCGTGCAGAGTGTTGGAGCAAATGTACAAAATTTTAACATTGGACAAAAAGTTGCTTATGCTACTGCTCCTATAGGTGCTTATAGAAGTTAGAGGTGTGTGGATCAAAACTATGTTATGGCCGTTCCAGATGAGTTAAATACTCAATTAGTTGCTGCTTGTCTTTTTAAGAGGGGTTGGTTGCCCATACCTTACTCTTTAGGACATACTTTGTGAGGGTTGAAGATACTATTCTAATTCATTCTGCAGCAAGCGTGGTAGGTAGTATTATGGCACAGTGGGCATCTTCAGCTGTGGTAAAGGTAATTGGGACAGTTGGTATAGATGCAAAAAAGGAAGTGGCGCTGAAAAATGGCTGCATGCAAGTATTTAATAGAAAGGCTGAAGATTGGGTTAAGGGAGTTTTATATTTAACAGGAGGCAAGTGGGTTAAGGTTATATACGATTCTGTTGGCGTAGAAACATTTAATGTAACTCCATTAGAGCACCTTCTAAATTTGGATTTTTAGTGCTTTTTGGAGAATCCAGCAGCAAGGTCGCTACTGTGAGTTCAAGTTATTTAGAGTCTAAGTCTTTGTTTTTATCAGTTCCCTCTGTGTTTGATTATAAGATGAATAGAATGGAATTGATTTTAGCTGCAAACGAAATTTTTGATAAAATGAAGAGCGGTTTATTTAAAGAGCAAGTTTCTGCTTCTTTTAATTTGGAAGATGTTTCTAAAGCTCATAATTTGATCGAGTCCGGACAAAATATTAATTCAATAATTTTATACTAAATTTCCTGAGCAAAGGTTGATATCAGAGAGAAGACGCTTTATTGGATTATTAAGTTAAAGACATATTATTTATGGGATTTAGTATAACCTGGTGCAGTATTTCTTTTTGCTTCTATGCGTTCTACAAACGAAGCTTTTTCTTGCTGTGTATTAAAAAATCTCTGAGAAAATAACTGTTCTTGTTTGCTGGAAGCGGATAAGGAATGCTCTGTCGGACTATTAATTTCAAGGGCTCGTGGTTTTTGGTTAGGGCTTTGATCTAGCGTATATCTAGATGTGAATAAGATTTTTTGAACAATTCTTGGTCTAATTATTGTATGGTCTGTAGAACTTTTTGTTTTTTCTCGCTCATTTTTTATGCTTTCTAAAAGAGCAGCTGGAATTTCTAATTCCTCTAAAAAACCAAATATTTTTTTAGCTGCGCCTGGATTCTCTGTTTCAATCTCAGTGGTACTTAAAATTATCGAATGCGCTAATACCTTAATAATTTCATTTAATTCTTCTTTTTGAGAAGCAGTGGTAATTTTTTCCTTGATCAAAGCTTGTTTTATGTAAAACACCGATCTGATAAACTTTTCTTTCGTGTGAGAATCCAAAATTATGGTATTACGCTGTAAAAATGATACAAACTTATTCTCTATATTAATTTTGTGCCATAACCATATTTAGTATGAAACTCAATTAATACTAATTATACTACCTTGAGTTGTAATTAAGTCAAAGATATAATTAGATATTTTCAGTTAATAGCAAAATATATACCTAAACCTTAGTTACATTCGGCCTTTTGGTGAATTTCCCTTCTTTAGTTTGTGCTGTCTAGTTTTCTCTATTTTACTCTCTTTAATTAATAAAAAATCGAAGCCGATATGCAAAATATTAAGGGGATAAGTAAGTTATCATCGACTTCGATCTTTTTTGCAAATAATTCTATGCAAGTGGTAATAAAGCACGTTAAGAGGATGGCAAAAAGACTTATATGATTTATTTTATAGATGGATATAACCGCATAAGAAATTATAATCGCACCGAGAAAAAATGCTAGACAGCCTTCTAAAGTTTTATTTAGAAGTTGGATTTTGCCAAATTTTAGTCCTACCAACGCTGCAAGGGAATCAGATATAGCTAGTATTGAGAAGGCTATTATAAAAACAAATTTTGGGAAAAATAGTAAGGTAATAAACATCGCAATAACCATATAGCTAGCCCCTGTTAGCGTAGTTATTTCATGAGGCCGTATTATTTTATTTATATCTATCTTTAGAAAATTTAAGACGTCTTGAGTAATATGGTGAATTTTACCTTTTGAAAATCTGCTCCACTCGAAAAAAAATATTCCTGAAATCAGGAGTAAAATCAAAATCAACATGCTCTCCTTGTTTGTAAAGTGATATAATATAGGAAATAAGATTGAGCTTAAGTGTAGGATTTTTCTAAACATTTCTTTCAAAAATATTTCTTTTGAGATATTATTAAACATGTTGCATATTTAATTTATTGAAAATGATAGGGGTAATTATCAGCATTATATTTGGAATAGTTATAGCCAGTATCGCTGTATTAATCACTATTAATTTAGTATTAAATAGTAGTAATAGGAAAAAATCAAAAGAAAAACTTCAAACAGTACTTGATTCTTCTCCCTATAGAAAGCATGAGCCTTTACCGAAGCCGAATACGGAATTTTTGCACTGGGATGAAGAACAAGAAAGAGCACAAGAAAATGAGGTGACAAAGTATAATGATTTGTAGGTAGAGAATGATAAGCAAAAGAGCGAAACTAAAATAGTTGGTATTGTTGAACCACAGGGGTTCTAGTCTAACTTCATAATATCGCAAAAATTAGGATACATCATTTCGAGGATGGTGGCCCAACAATCTGGTAATTTGGGTTAATTTAATAAAGGTGCAATCTATGTCTCAGGGCAAAAATCAAAGTAGAGGTAGGTGATAAATGTCGACAGAAAATTTAATAAAATTTTTGCAGGATCAAGGAATTTCTAATCCGCAGGATATAGCCATACAAGCAGTAGATGCGATGAGGCCTGCAGCAAAAGAAGGTATGCATTATATGGGCACAGATGGGTTGCTTTCTCAAGAAATTAATGCTATTTCAACTCCTCAGATACAGAAAGCTCCAAGCCGATATTAAGTTTATGCATTTTCAAGATATTATATTTAACCTACAGAAATTTTGGGGTGATAAAGGTTGTGTTATATTGCAGCCCTATGATATTGAGGTTGGAGCTGGTACCTCACATCCGGTGACCACTCTTAGATGCTTAAGTGAAGAAAAATGGAATGCTGCATATGCGCAGCCTTGCCGCAGGCCTACTGATGGCCGGTATGGCGAAAATCCTAACAGAATGCAGCATTATTATCAGTTTCAAGTTTTGATGAAGCCCTCTCCTGATTACATACAGAATTTAGTTATAGAGAGCTTAGAAAAAGTTGGGCTATACGCAAAAGATCATGATATTAGATTTGTTGAAGATGATTGGAAAAACCCAACCTTGGGTGCTTGGGGTCTTGGTTGGGAAATTTGGTGTGATGGAATGGAAATCATACAGTTTACTTATATGCAGCAATTAGGCGGAGTTGATTGCAGGCCGGTGGCTGCGGAAGTAACATATGGTTTAGAAAGACTTGCGATGTTCATACAGAAAGTAGGTAGTATATGGGATGTTACTTGGAATAATGCTGGCGTTACTTACGCTGACATTTTTTTGAAAACTGAAAAGCAATATAGTCATTTTAACTTCAACCAAGCTAACATTGAAATGCTTAAAAGTCATTTTGCAGATATGCTTTCGGAAGTTTTTAGATTGGTTGAAGTGGAATTACCACAGCCAGCCTACGACCTTTGTTTAAAGGCCTCACATATGTTCAATTTGCTTGAAGCAAGAGGAGCAATAAGCGTCACAGAGCGCGAAGCTTATGTAGCTAAAATTAGAGATGCGGCAAGGGCTTGCTCGGCTGCTTGGTTACATGTTGGTTGCTAAGTGATTTTGACCTATGGTGTGGAAGGCCCCTTAAATTCTATATTTAAACACTTTGACTATAATTGTCTAAGAGGTGAATATAAAAAATATTGCAACCAAGATAGGCGATTGTTAGACTCCAAAATGGATTATAAAAAAGGATTATAGTATTGCAATCATTATCCTATAGAAATAATTACAGTCATTTTCAGAATAATGATTTCAAAACGTTTTGGTCGCCTGAAAGGGATTCAGAAACTATTTTAAGCGTTGGAGTATTCGAGAACTTTACAATTATAATGTGAAATATTCTACGATGCTTTGTAAGGCATATAAAGTTTGTTTTAGACATAGTGAAAGCAAGATAATTGCTGCGGATAATATCAGTGAATTAATTAAAAATATTGAAACTCAAGAGGTGATAGCAATTTTCAAGTTATCTTATTTTTACAGTATATTATGCCCTGCAGAATTTTTACAACCAATTCAGTCCTAATGGCAATTTCAAATAAAACAATATCTTGTCGTTGTTATTTTTAATTAACTTGAGTGTGCTCTAAATAAATATTGACGCATAGCAATAATCTCTGTGTTGATTGCTTATGTAGATTTGTATATTTTTTTAAAGCAGAACCACAGAAATTTGGATGGCTTAATTAGCGCAGGAGTTGACTGCTTTTACAGAGGGAATTTTATTTATGGCAAACGGAATTTTTGAATTATCGTCTTACTAAATTCAACTGCTCTTGGTTTTGTGATTAATGGTATTGCAGTTTGGGAATAATACAGGGTATTCAGTTACAAGCGCTGTGGATATTAATGAGGATTTGATTAATGATATTGTTATTGGTGCACGTTCGCTGATCTAAGTAGTAGAACTAATGCAGAACAGGTATACCTGATGTTTGCTAAACCCTCTCTTTTATCCTTTTGACTTATCATCTTTAAATGGTAGAAGTTCTACAGGTCAAGCGTATATAATACTTGGTAAATCTTCCTTTCTAACCCCTTTAGAACTTTCCAATTTAACGGCGCTAATGGCTTTATCATAAATGGAATTAAGAAGGCCGACCGACAAAATAGGGAATAGGGTATTCAGTATCAGGGGTAGGGTGACATTAATTGAGATGGATTTAGTGATCTAAAAGAGAAATAGCAGGTTTTCCAGGAGCCGCAAGGCAAGCTTGTGTAGTATTTGGCAAGGCATTTTTCACAGGAAATTTAGAGCTTTCTAGCTTAAATAGTAGCAATGAACTTATCATCAGAGGGATGAGCTTGTTGATTATGCAGGATGTTCTCTGTCAGGAGCGGCGATATCAATAATGATGGAAAAAATGGTATTATTAAGCAAGGCAACCCAATTGTAGAATACTACTGAACCTACAGAAGAAATAATTTAAGAAATATTATCTAATAATCTCAATAAGTTAGATTGTTTCGGAGTGATGGTATCCTCTATAAATCTAATTTCAGGGGCATATCTCAACTTAAGTTTGTTTGCGATTAACTTCCTTATCTCGACCGTCAGGGATTTTAAAATTTCTAAAACCCACTTAATTTTGTCATTGTTAAGGCAATCTACATAAATTGTTGCTATTTTCAAATCTGCGGTAATTTTTACAAAAGGAAAGACCATTATAGCTTCTTCTAAGTTAGGATGATAAATCTCCTGGGTAACAAACGCTTTTGAAACAACCTGCTGAATAGAGGAAGCAATTACAAGCTGTCTTTGTGTAGGTTGTTTAGAATATAGCAAGTTCATGATCAGTTTTTGATTTTATTACTGGAAGTATTTTTTGGTGTATAAATGAAAATTTGCCCACAATATGGACACTTTGCCTGTCTATCTGTACCTATTTCTAAATAAATTTTAGGATGACCATAATATGATCCTCCATCACAACAAATGTGTTTAGAATATACAATATTTTTTTCTACTATGCTAGAATTTTTAGCCATATAAGTACTAAAATTAAATCCTCTTGCTTAAAAGATAAAAGTATTTTAGGCCAAGTAAAGTTAAATTTGGTTCTATAAAATCTATTTTTGAAGTTAAATCTTCCATCAATACCGAAAGCCCACCAGTTGCGACTACCTTTAGAGGATATCTATATTCTTCTTTCATAGTGTCTATTAATTTCTCAACTAGGCCAGTAAATCCAAAATACGCCCCTGCAAGCATCGCTTTGGTTGTTGTGGTGCCTAACACTGTATTAGCTTTTTGAAAATTCAATGAGGGCAGCTGAGCGGAATGCTTTCTCATAGATTGCATTATCGAGTTAAGGCCTGGCGCTATTGCAACACCCAAGTAATTTGTTTTTGATTTATCGTATTCTAGCAGGGAAAACGTGGTTGCAGTCCCGAAATCAACTATTAAGCAATGATTCTTAAATAATTCGGTTGCAGCTATCGCATTAACAGCTAAATCTGAACCTAGATTAGGAGCTGGTGCCCCAGCGATCGAGACATGGTGTTTATCATGGCTCACTAGAAGCGGGCTTATCTTACAATATTTTTGAAAAAATCTTTGAACTCCAGATAATGCCATCGGCACCACACATGAAATTGCGGCTGCTTCTATTTTCTCTAGCGCTAGCTGATTTTGGATTAAAATTAGAATTAAAAATGCAAAAAATTCATCTTCAGTTCTAGTAATATCAGTTTTAATTCTAGTTTTTAGTATTAATTCATCATCTTCAAAAAAACCGAATACTGTATTAGTATTTCCAATATCAACCACAACTAGCATATATACTCCTTCTTATAAAAACATCACCTGCGCACAATAATTCTATTTTTTGATTTCTAAGCAGCTGGAGATTACCCTTATCATCAATTCCCAGGAAGATACCAGATTTCTCTTGATCTTCAATCTTAATAACAATTTTTTTATTTAAATTAGCGGCTCGTGCTAGCCACTGAATCTTAATCCTTTGAAATCCAAATTGTTCCCAATACACAAAGAGCTCAAAAAACTCTTCTAGTACTACTTGCAACAGTGCTTTGGGAGTAATAGTAAATGGACTAATATCGGTAATACCTATGGCATTTAAATCTGGGATAGGTTTCTTAGGCAAAATATTGATGCCTACCCCAACTAAAATAAACCTGTCTTGATATTTTTCTAATAAGATTCCGGAAACTTTTCGTTTCTCAAGTAAAACATCGTTTACCCATTTATGCAATAAAGAGGCGGCTGGGAAAAATTTTCTAATAGCGTTACTAACCGCAATTGCAGCTATGTAGGTAATCTGGGGATGAAGAGCTACATAAGTAGAGGGCTTTAATATAATTGTGCAAGCCAAATCGCCTTGAGCGCTGCTCCAAGTCCTAATATTCTTTGCTCTACCTTTGGTTTGTGAGGTAGTAAATATTACAGTATTCGGATAGGCTTTGCCTCTATATAGCAGATTTTTTGCTTCGGTTTGCGTACTATCTAATTCATCATATTCAATAATTAAAAAATCTTTCTCCATATTTGTTTAAGTAGTTCCAGCTAATTTTAATAAAATACGTCTAGCGCTAAAACTTTTCTATCAGGCTTTAATTTAGCTTCAAACTCTCTTTCTGAAGTTATAATTTTCTAATATGTTGATATTACTATTGGCTTTGTTGTCTCTGAAAGAAAAGATTAGCCCCTTAGCCTCCTGCTTCAACTTTGAGTACATTTGCTTTTCTTGCCAGCTGTTTAATTTTTATAATATCAAATAAATGCTCAACTTCTTCAGGCAATTTACCAAATCTATCTACCATTTCTGTAGCGAACCTTTCGCATTCTTCCTCTTCAACTATATTAGCTATTTGCCTATATAATGAAAGACGGAGTGTAACATCGTCTATATAATCTTCTAGAATCTGTACTGGGAAACACCTAAGTTGAGTATTGGACTCCACTCCTTATTAGCCTCAAATTCTTCATTTCCTTGCATTTGGGCTATGGCGTCTGCAAGCATTTTTTGATATAACTCTATTCCGACTTCTCTTATATGGCTGGACTGTTCGTCTCCTAACAAGTTGCTATAGTCTCTATTGTCCATATCGTGGCTTGTAATATTAAAGCCTGAGCCAGGGGCTTGAAGAGATTGAATGATCTCTAAGCGTTTTTTTGCAACTGGTGATAGCAGGTTTGTTCTTGGAGCTAAAAAGTATGCACAAGCTTGAGCTTCTCCTCTTCCTACTCTTCCTCGCATTTGGTAAAGCTGAGAAATGCCAAACATATGAGATCGATCAACTACCATAGTATTAACGCTCATAATATCTAACCCTGACTCTATTATACCGGTGCTTAATAAGATGTCAAATTTATGATCATAAAAATCATTCATAACTTAATCTAGCTTGCTAGAGACAAGGGATCCCTGAGCTTTCACTACTTTAAGTTCTGGAACTAGCTTCTTTAATTGCTCTTCGATCTCATCTAAGTAATTAATTCTTGGAGTCACATAAAAACTTAAACCATTTCTTTGTTTTTCTTTAAGTAATGTTTCCCTTATAGTAAGCCTATCATATGGTAATACCGAAGTTTTAACAGGCTTTTTGTTAATGGGGGGAGTGGTAATAATACTAAGAGATTTAAGATTAACTAAAGCCATCTGTAATGTCCTAGGTATTGGAGTTGAATTCCTTCTGCAAGTAAAGCGTGTGTACCGATTGTAATATCAATTTTACCGTTCTTTAGTCCTTCCTTCACTTCGCTAACTTCAGTGCGCGAAGTGAATTTTGAAAGTTGTTTAATTATCAGGGGGAAATTTTAAACCTTTCTGAGAAAGTTATATAATGCTGCCTTGCCAGCAATGTTGTTGGTACTATCACTGCAACTTGGACTGTTTCAAGTCCAAGAGTTGCAGCAGCGGCAGCCCTTAACGCAACTTCTGTTTTTCCAAAACCCACGTCCGCGCATAGAAGCCTATCCATAGGTTGCCCTGATTTGAAATCTTCCATTATCTCTTCAATTGCGCTCTCTTGATCAGCGGTCGTAATATAAGGAAAATTATCACAAAATTTTTGATAATTTTCATGGATAGGTTCTAGAACATGGCCCTGAGTGGTTAATCTTTTAGCAGTAGTATTAATTAATGCTGAAGCTGCTGCTAATTTTATTCTTTCTTTTAGCTTAGCTTTTCTCATCTTCCAGGTAACGCCGCACAGTTTATTCAAGGCTACATTTTGGTTTTCTTCGCCATAACGAGAAATTGTTTCTAAGTTCTCTACAGATAAATAGAGTTTGTCATTATCCACATATAGGATTTCTATAAAGTCATGCAGTATGTCATTGACTGAGAGTGTTTTTAGTCCTTGAAATCTACCTATTCCATATTCAGGCATGGACGAGGAGATTACCAATTTCTATAGAGATTAAATCTTGGGAAATTTTAGCTGCAGTAGCTTTTCTTTTCTTCTGCTCCTTAAAAGCCTGCCCAGTGATATCTTTTTCTGTAAAGAAGGTGATTTTTCCGTGTCAAATCCATTTTCTATAGGCAGAATGGCAAATTTTATAACTGTTTTTGATTTAAAATTTCTTCATAAGAAGCAACTCTAACCGAACTGATATTTTCATCATTTAGCAAGCGTTCGATTCTACTTAAGTTACACTCAGATTGGCAGCATATATAAATTGTCTTTTGGTAATCAGCCAGTATATGCGTAACTTTTTTATTATTAATTCGAGCGCCGTCAGAATCTCTTCTTCCTTCGAGTACAGTAAAGAGGTGGCTATGGCATTATAGGATCCATCGTTTTCCCGTGCAGTAATTTTGATTAATTAAAAGGTAATAATTATTTAAATTTGTTTCTAGTTGGTCGTTTTCAATAATTAGAGCACTCTTTAGGATATAATCTAATATACTCCTTCAATTCTTTATAAAATAGAGGTAACCAGTGTTCTGCACCAATATCATTTTGAGCCTCTTGCTAGCTCAAGATACAAAATGGGGCGTCATTAATACCAAAAAGTTGCAAATACTTTTCCTTAAAGTGTCGGGTTGTTTCATATATTACAATGACTTCGCTAATTGGATGGATTGTTATTTTTGCTGTTTTTTGTAAGGTAAGCTGGCTGATAGTATCAAAGGTTTTTATACTATCAATTTTTGAACCAAAAAATCTATCCTGTATCCAGTTTTGTCATAGTTTATAATATCGATTATCCCGCCTCTAACTGCGAAATCACCTGCGGATTCTGCTAAACTAGTGCGGTTATAACCAAAAGTGAGCAAAGGGTTTATTATCTTGTCTCTGTCATAAGATTTTCCTACTACTATATTAAGTACACCGGCTCTAAAATAGGCCGGTAGCGGCAATTTTTGAACTAAAGCTTTAATAGTTGTAACCAAAATTTTATTTTTCTTACTTTCATTATTAAGAGCAAGTAAAGCGCTGATCCGTTGACTGGTTACTGTTAAAGAGGGAGAAGTCCTACTGTAGGGTTCGACATCCCACAGGGTGGAAGTTTTATGATCTCTGTATTATCACAAAAAAAATTCAGTTGAGGCAATATAGAGAAATATTCCTTGTTATTTTTATTGCTAAAAATAACAAAAGAGCTAGTATTTAGAGCTTGCTTAATGCTAAATCAAGCTCCCTCATTGATTAGCATGACACTTTATTTTTGAACATGAAGCTTGCTGTGAAATTGCCCGCAAAATATATAAAATAGAACAATAACACCAACCCAGGTAAGTGCGTAAAAATAAGTGCTAGTAGGAAGACTCGACATAATTTGAAGCAGAATCAGCATTCCAGCAATCGGTATAACAGGCATAAGTGGACATTTAAAATTACGTTCTAAATTTGGCTGGCTATACCTTAAAAATAGAGCTGCGAAACAGACTATGGCAAAGGTACCAATAATTCCGAAATTTGCTAGTGGAACAAGTGTATCTAGTGATACGGTGGAGCTTGCAATAGCAATTAGGAAACCACAAATAAGAGTTAATATATGCGGTGTTTTATATTCTGGATGTAATTTTGAAAGAAAGGCAGGTAATAACCCATCTTTTGATATCACGAATAATACCCTAATTAGGCCGTAAAGCATTACTAAAATAACAGATATAAGTCCAGCTGTTGCTCCAACTTTAACTAATAGAGAAAACCAAGGTAAACCCATCTTGTCAACCGCGATTGCAATTGGCTGTGCGACTCCAAGCTCAGTGTATTTCACTAGTCCGGTTAAAACGCCTGCTACCAGAACGTAAGTTAGGGTAGCAATAACTAGAGAGCCCAAAATCCCGATTGGCAAATCGCGCTGCGGATTCTTGGTTTCTTGAGCCGCAGTTGCAACTGCATCGAAGCCATTATATGCAAAGAACACCATAGCGGATCCAGATATAATACCAGAAATACCATATTGGCCAAATTCTCCTGTGTTTGTAGGTAAGAATGGTTCCCAATTAGTAGTATCAATGTACATAGCGCCTACTATAATGAATCCAAATAGAACTGCCATTTTTAAGAAGACGATTACTGCATTTACAAAAGCCGATGTTTGAATACCTTTATATAAAACGTAAGTTATCAACATCACAATAAAAAAGGCGGGTAAATTGAATATGGCTTCTACTTGCGAGCTACTATCAAGCTCTATTACACAACCTGTGGTAGCGGAAAATTGGGCTGGTATATAAATGCCGAAATCTGCTAATAAACTTTGAATGTAGCCTGACCAACTGCTAGCGACTGAAGCAATACTTAAAAAATTACCCAATGTCATAAAGCCTGCCATTACACAAGCTGCTAACTCTCCAAGGGTTGCATAAATATAAGTGTACGCGCTCCCAGATATCGGAATCATAGAGGATAGTTCTGCATAACAAAGTGCAGCGCACACGCATGCTAAGCCACTAATTGCAAAGGAGATAGTGATTGCGGGACCAGCATAACGGCTTGCGGCTTCTCCTGCCAGAACAAAAATTCCAGCACCAACAATAGCTCCAATTCCAAATAGAATTAATTGAAAGGTACCAAGAGAACGAACTAAATCTTTCGACTCTTCAGCTTCACTTACAAGTTCATTAATTGACTTGCGTTTAAAATACTTTGATATATTCATTACATATCCTATTAATTGATGATATAAAGGAATGCTATAGATCACCCATCCAAATTTATCAATAATAAAAATGTCAAATTAAGATTTTTAATTGAGTCTGGTAGTAAAATACTAGTTATAATGAACAAAAATATGAATAAATTGAATAAGTTACTTTATAATGTCACGGAAATAACCTCAAGGTCAGCTATTGCTTGTTATTCTTGGATAGGCCGTGGTAATGAAAGAGGTGCTGATCAAGCAGCTGTTGAGTCTATGAGAACCTCTTTAAATGACCTAGAGATTAGTGGAAGAGTGGTAATAGGTGAAGGAGAAAGGGACGATGCACCGATGCTTTACATAGGAGAATTACTTGGAAAATCTGGACCAGATATTGACATAGCAGTTGATCCGCTTGAAGGTACTACAATATGTGCTCATAATAAACCTGATTCTATATCTGTGCTTGCTATATCTGAGGCATCAAATATGCTAAATGCCCCAGACGTTTATATGGAAAAAATTGCGATAGGAAAGAATTTGCCGCAAAATTTAGTTGATTTAGACGAGTCAATTGAGAAGAACTTGAAATCCTTAGCTACTGCTAAGAAATGTTTAGTACAGGACTTAAACGTATGCTTACTCAACAGGCCGAGGCATGCTGAGCTTATAAAAGTTTTTAGAGCACAAGGTGTAAGGATAAAATTAATAGATGATGGCGATGTTTTGGCTTGCCTGAAAACCTGTTTAGAGGGAGGGGATATTGATATGTATCTTGGAACTGGGGGTGCGCCTGAAGGGGTGTTGGCGGCAGCAGGTTTAAAGTGTTTAGGGGGACAAATGCAAGGACGTCTTATTTTCAATACTCAAGAAGAAATTGCTAGAGCTAGTTCGATTGGAATAATAGATTTGTCAAAGAAATATAACATCCATGAAATGGTGAAAGGAGAGGCGATTATGTCTGCAACATGGGTGACTGACGGGTTTTTTAGGGGGGTTAAGGAGATGGAGAATAATTATACCACTGAAACGCTTCTTTTAGCTCCTAATATCATTAGGATCATAAAAACCGCATACATATAGTAGTATGATTATAGAAGATCAGGGTATTGTAATTTCTGCAAGGAATTTTGAAGAGCGTTATGTTGTAGTGCAATGCTTTTTAAAAAATAATGGTTTAATGGGCGGCCTGCTCAGAGTTTCTGAATCCAGTAAAACGGATTGTTCACCGGGAAATATTGTGCATGCTACTTGGAATGCGCGCCTTAGAGAGCACCTTGGGCATTATAAATTTGATCTAATAAGAAATGCACTAGCTGCTACGGCTTTTGACCGGACTGCAGTAACTTTTATTAGAGCTGCCATAGCCATCTCATTACTTGTTTTACATGAAAAAGAAAAACAAATAGAATTGTTTAATGAATTAGAGGTATTTTTATTAGCTACTTCGCAACCATACACAAAATTTTTCTACAGTAAATACCTTTCTCTTGAGCTTTGCATATTAAAAGCCGGAGGGTTCGGTTTGGAGCTGAATAAGTGTGCAGGCAGTGGAAAAACAGTGGAATTAATATATATTTCACCAAAGTCAGGTGCAGTAGTTAGCAGAGGAGCAGGAGAGCCTTACCATGATAAAATGCTAAAATTGCCTAAATCTATGCTTACTTTCCAAAACGGTATATCAGAGCAGGAGTTATATGACTGTTTGCAAATTACTGGATATTTTATAGAAAAGAATATTTTAAGCACAACAGGGAAAAAAATGCCTTTTGAAAGGGAATTAATATTAGAAATTTTGCAGTCAAATTGTGAGAATTAATTATACAATATGGGGTCTAATTAATGAGGGTTGTTATGTCTGCTGTAGAGGACTATATGAGTAATGTTCTTCAATTTTATAAAAAGCAAAATCAATCAGTGCGGCTTGTAATTGCTGCTATTATAGTGATATGCCTTTGGATTTTATCAGGGATATTTCATAAAAAAGTTAAGCTGAATGAAGAAGTTGCAACTCAGGTACCTTATAAAACTTTAAAGTCGGTCTCTCAACTTAAGCACAGTATATTAAATATTAGTGGAGTTGCTGAATCTAAAAGAAAAATAAAGTTAGTTGCTGAAGTTGCTGGGAAGGTTGAGTCTATCAATGCCGAAGTTGGACAGTTTTTAAAAAAGGGAGACCCGGTAGAGCTTTATGAAAAAGCCAAAATAAGGCTCAATCAAAGCGAAATAGAATTAAAATCTACTTCAACCCTTTACAAAAAAAAGCTTGCTTCTGCAACTGATCTAGCAAAATCAAAAGCAAACCTAAGTAGTGCTGAAGCCGACTTAAAACAAATAGAAATAGACTATTTAAATACTCAGGTTGTCGCACCTTTTGATGGGTATATTGATGAAATTTTGGTTAATGAAGGTGATTATGTTTCAGATATGTTAGATAACTCACCAATTGGAACATTTGTAGCGCTTGAACCAATGATTGCTAAAGCAGAAGTTGCCGATGCTAAAAAAATTAGTTAGTACTTAAAACCAGGGCTAAGAGCAACAATGAAAACATTAAATGGATTAGAAGTAGAAGGAAAAGTTAACGCGATAAGCAAGGTTATTAATAATACAACTAGCAGCTTTCCTACAGAAATAACATTTGCAAACAAGGGTGGCAAAGTGCTTCATGGTCAGGCTTTTTCGGTAAAGATATTTTTTGGAGAAAAACAAGCCCATCGTCTTCCTCAATCAGTCTTAGTTTTAAATGCACAGAGCGAGCTTGGAATAAAATCCTTGGATGCAGAAAATGTCGTACATTTTAACAAAGCTACCATTATTGATGAAGAGCCGGGTTATGTGTGGCTTGCTGATTTACCCACTAAATTGCAGGTCATCACATTAGAGCATATATACTGAAATATAGGAGAAAAGCTGCAACCTCTAGAACAAAAAGATGAGCATAATTAACTTTGAATTTGGAGTTGAGACCTTTTTAAAGGTGTCTAATTTCCTTAACAATCTAGAGCCAGGAACAATCATAGTGGATTGGGCAATTGCTAAGAATTTAAAGGTATATCAAAAACATATCATTGCCACCTCAAACCCTAAAAGAGTATTTAGTCAGTCTACTACTAATACTTATCTTGTGTTGCCTAATTTTGGTATAGATTGGGATTTGATTCAAGCTATTATCATGGAGCCCCAGGATAAAATTATTACTATTGGTTATGGAGAAGAACTAGAATTTACTAGTGTATTTAATATCGAATATTCAGTTACCCATTCTAATAGGCTGTTAGAGATTTTATTTAGCTCGAATAAAAATTTTTTGGATCTACAAGGTAATCAGGCTTTTTTAAAAGAAAAATTTAAGGTTTTAAATACTAGGTCAAGAGTAGACGAAAGTGAACAGATAGTAGATTTCATCGTGCAAAATCCCAAGAAAAAAATTGCTATAATAGCCAATCAGGAAATGGCTTCAATTCTAGATACAGCTTTGACTGCCAGAAAAGTTAAATTTTATAATGGAGTAAACAAAAAATTTACTAATAAAGAAAAAAATTTTCTTAAGGTAGCTCGCTATTTATCGAAGAAGGAAAGCAATGAGATTGCAGATATAAGAGCAGAAGGAATCAATGCAGCTGAGATTAAAGCCCTACACCGGGAGTTTCGAAAAGCTAAATATGTGCAAGAGATGCTGGAGATTAATTTAAGGGCTTATGAACAAATTACCCAAGAAGTTTTTCCTTTAGGAGATCTAGAATTGGCAAATTTTGAGGTGTCACTTGCTGACTATTTTGAATTATTCTTAAATCTTCTAGGCAGCAAAGATCAATATGATGATAGCAATATTATGATTGTTAATATAAATGAGCTCGTTGATAATTATGATTTCTGTATTTTCACTCATATAACCTTAGAAGAATATTATCAACTTGAGAAACAAGGCTTAGAGTCTCTTTGTAAGCAAGAAATGAAAGCAGTGCTTGCATACAAGACTGCAGCAAATATTTTTTGTAACAAGGAGATTTATATAAGTTATAATACTAACATGAATAATATTATATGTTGGTTTGAGTTGATACATGAACTGTTAGGTTGCATTAACTCTGCTTCTAATGAATATAACGAAGAAATTCGACATAGCAGCCCTGCAATCACAGTAAATAAAGAAAATTTGCCTAAGGAGATTTCCGTTACTGCAGTTGAAAAATTAATCAAAGATCCATATCTGTACTACACTAATCATATACTGAAATTAAGTGTACCTAAGTTAAGTGAGGAGGAAGATTTAGAAAAGCTTTTTGGAGTGGTTCTTCATGAGATTTTAGCGATTATGGTTTATGAACTTAAAGCCGAGGTACTGCAATATGTAAATCGGTTTATGTCAGTCACTAAGGATATCTTGATTAAACATCACCTGACTTCACCAATGGTCCATCACTTATGGGTAGCGAAATTTGAAAAAATAGCTCACTGGTTTTGGCAATATGAAAGTTTGGCAGCTCTTGCTAGAGACAAAATATTAACAGAAGTTGAGAGCTGGATGATGGTTAATTTAGGGCAGGGTATAGAGGTAAAATTGTCAGCTCGAATTGATCGAGTTGACTTAATGAAGGATGGTAGCGTTCATATTATAGATTATAAAAGTGGTAATTTACCAAGCAATAAAGATATTGCTATAGGTTTAAGTCCGCAGATGCCTTTAGAAGCTTTGATCGTTAAAAAAGGTTATATCAATAGAAGTAGGATAGAGGTACAAGAGAGCAAACTACGGTTATATTACTTACATCTTACTGGTCGGCATAGTATTGGTTCAGTAAAAGAAATAGACCATGATTTAGAAACTACTGAGGAGGGGTTAATTAAACTATTGCGTAAGTTTTGGATTGAAAGCCCACGCTTTTTCTTTAATAACGCTGATAGTTATATAGGCGATTATTACCGGCATTTTGTACGCTTTACTGAGTATTAACGATAGAGGTATAGAAAATTCTACCCTGTAGTTATGAGCTCTTAAAATTCTTCTGCTACCAATTTGTTTACTTTTTGCTGAATTGAAATAAGGCTTGCAGTCATGTCAGCAGCGCAGCACTTAAAGTTATCCAAGCCATACGAACGAATACGCGTAAGCTAAGCTCTAAGCTAGCAGCTACTCCAGTTGGCAATTATTGTACTTTCATAATGCTGTTACTGACCACCTACTATAACTCCTCCTTGTAATGCTCCATATGTAATACTAAGTGGATTAGCAGTAAGCAGTGAAAATGCTGTTGCCATTATGCTTACAAATATCGCATAGGCAGAGCTATGGCACTGTTAACAAAATAAATGATTGTCTTCTTATCGGTTGGTAAGTTTGCTATTACTACTACAATTAA
>JALDTH010000040.1 GCA_030073355.1 Candidatus Midichloria sp.
AAATAGCGAAGCCTAATTTTAGCCACAGCTTTAGTTTTTCAGAAGAGGAGGTGAGGAATTTAGTGGCTAAACTTAAATTAGGTAATCAAGAGGATTTAGTAAATGAATAAAGAGTGGTACAATGGATATAAACAGACACTTAATAAGGTATTATTCAATGTATATAATCCATAGGCAGTAACTAAATATTTGAATGAGGTTGTACAAAACAGATTTGAACCAGGAATTATTGAATAAAAAGTGGTGTGAGCATTATGTTAGAAAAATTACTGTACTACATTACCAGCAAAAATATATAGAAGTCGCTTTGGGCCTTGATAGAAGGCAAAGAAGAAAGATTAGAATTTGAAAAAGATGCTAATCTATCGAGGCATTATGATTATACTCCAGTAGCCATTCAAAAGCCTCTCGTTTATTTGTTATTACATTCTGGATATTTAACTGTAAAACGAACAACGGAAGGTTATTATTTTAAAATACACAAATTATGAGGTGAAAGCAGAATTTACCAGAGTTATTGGTAAATTATTAGAAAATTTAGAGAAAACTGGATTACCAATTCAACTCTATTAATATAAGAGGGTGTAGCAATTTTATAGTTAAAACTGCAGATAAATTTATTCAAAAACACCCATTAAAACAAGCACTTAACCATGATCTCAATGGCTTAGAGAAATTATTTAATTCTAAAATACTATCAAAATGCGAAAGAGATTTTTAAAAAACTTTTATTGCATTGTGATGAATCGTCATTGTTATTATCATCTCGAGATAAACTAATGAATTTAAAGGTAATTATTATACTTATCTGTCTAAAAATAAAAAGATTTTTAGTGTTGTAACTGAACTAAGAGCAGATGAAGAAATAGAAGTTAAGGTACCAAGGCAAGAGAATATAGTATGTAATCCTATTGGCTTACTGGTGTATATTGGTTATAATTTATTGGCAGTGTCAGCTCTTACCGCCGGCACTAAATTCTGGCTTGATTCATAGAAGAAGGCTTACAAGTATTCACTGGTCTTTTCGTTAATGATGTTGCTCTTAACATTGCTAAAGAAGTTGCTAAATATATCGGTAATGATAAGCTTCAGTTTATGCTATGACTATGAATAATTATGAAAAAATCAATTTATCTTCTTTCAGGTCGCTTAAACAGTTTGAGAAATATCTCCTTGCTAAAAGGAGGCATATAGGGCCCATATACAAATAGTAAATGCGCAGCAGGCGGAAGTGCACAGGTTGGCACTGTGCAAGCACCGATTATTACCTACGATGAGATTACTATGAGACTGAAATTATTGATGCAGTTATATATTTTTATTTATGTGATCCAAGCTTATCTAGCGTTGCCTTAGCAGCAGCAAGCCTCGCAACTGGTATTCTATAAGGAGAGCAGGATATATAATCTAAACCAATTTTTTCAAAAAATTTAATCGATTCCGGATCACCCCCATGTTCACCACATACTCCTATTTTGATTTTTGGATTTGCTGCCCTTCCCCTTTCAACTGCGATTTTAATCAACTCCCCTACTCCATCTTGATCAAGTATTGCAAATGGATCACCCTTTATGATCCCATATTCTTGATACTTATTTAAAAATTTACCTACATCGTCACGTGAAAGACCAAGGGAGGTTTGGGTAAGGTCATTGGTACCAAAACTAAAGAAGTCAACCAATTTTGCAATCTCCGCTGCTTGTAGAGTTGCTCTGGGTAGTTCCATCATAACTCCAAATAAATATTTAAGCTGCGGAGTGGTTCTTTGGTGCACTTCTTCTATCAAGTTTTTTAGAATTTTCACTTCCTTTACGTCAAACACTAGGGGAATCATAATTTCTGGAATAACATTGCCAACTTCTACGGCAGCTTCAAAAATAGCTTGAGCTTGCATAGCATAAATTTCTGGGAAAGTTATAGCTAACCTGCACCCCCTATGTCCAAGCATAGGGTTAATCTCATGGAGATTTTTTATTCTGTTCTCTACTTCAGCAACTGAAAGTCCAATTTGGTGAGCAAAGCTTTCAATATCAGGCTTGGTTGCTGGTAAAAATTCATGTAATGGTGGATCTAGAAGCCTTATCGTTACCGGTGAATCATGCATTCTTTCAAAAAGAGTTTTAAAATCGGTCTTTTGAAAAGGCACTAATTTACTTAATGCAGCTACTCGCTCTTCCATAGAGGTAGCAAAAATCATCTCCCTAACTGCCGTAATTCTGATAGAGTCAAAGAACATGTGTTCTGTTCTACAAAGACCTATACCGTTTGCTCCAAAATCTATAGCAGTTTCTGCATCCCTAGTAGTTTCTGCGTTAGCTCTGATACTCATCCTCTTAAATGCATCAGCTAACTGCATTAATTCTAAAAATTCTGGGAACGTTTTCTGCTTTACTGTGGCCAACTCCCCTCTTATTATATCACCGGTTGCGCCATTAATTGTTATTAACTCCCCCCTCAAAATCTTCTCTTGGCCAACAAGCATATGATTGTTATTTTCATCTATTATTATAGAATCAGCTCCGCATATGCAGGGCTTGCCCATGCCACGAGCAATAACTGCAGCATGTGAGGTCATACCACCTTTTGTAGTTAATATGCCTTCTGCTGCTGCCATGCCACCTATATCCTCTGGGCTCGTCTCACGCCTTACTAAGATAACTTTTTTTCTTTTAGCTAGTTCTTCTGCTTCCTCTGAAGAAAATACAACCGCTCCAGAAGCCGCACCAGGCGAAGCGGGAAGCCCTTTTGCGAGTACTTCTATCTTCACTGAATCATCTATAGTATGATGTAACAATTTTTCTATTTCTAGAGGAGAAATCCTCTTCAAAACTTCTTGATGATCAATTTTTCCTTCTTTCATAATATCCATAGCTATCTTAATAGAAGATTTAGCAGTGCGTTTGCCTTTTCTGACTTGTAATAGCCACAATTTGTTTTTTTCAACTGTAAATTCAATATCTTGCATTTCAGAAAAATGATCTTCTAATCTAAGCGCAAGCCCCTTTAATTGGTTAAAGATATCAAGATTAACCTCTTCTAACGATGGCTCATCACCAGCTAGTTTTCTAGTTATAGGCTGCGGGGTGCGAACTCCAGCAACGAGATCTTCTCCTTGAGCGTTAATCAGAAACTCTCCAAATAATTCCTTTTCTCCATCAGACGGATTCCTTGTAAACAAAACTCCGGTTAAACTGTCAGCGCCCATATTTCCAAAAACCATCGATTGCACATTAACTGCAGTGCCCCAGGTATCTGGTATATTATTAAGTTTCCTATATTTAATAGCTCTTTGACCATTCCAAGACTCAAAAACCGCAGATATAGCCATTCTTAACTGTTCAAAAACATCCTGAGGTAATGAGACACTAGCATGCTGCAAGACGATTTTTTTATAATTATTAATTATCTTATTCAATGACTTAACGTCCAACTGCCAGTCATGTTCAATGTTAAGTTGCTGTTTAGTATAATTTAGCACATTCTCAAATAAATAATGCTCAATACCCATCACAACAGTTGCATACATTTCTATGAAGCGCCGGTAGCTATCATAGGCAAATCTCAAGTTACCAGTTGCCGCGCCTAAGATCTCTGTCGTTTTATCATTAAGGCCTAAATTCAATATAGTATCCATCATACCAGGCATAGAAATTTTAGCTCCAGACCTTATAGATAAAAGTAAAGGTAGAGGTCCGGCTCCAAAAGTTTTATTAGTAACCAACTCCAGGACTCTAATTTTTTCTATAACTTGGTCCAAAATTTCTTTGGATATGATTTTACCACTTTTATAGTAGGTATCACAAGCATCCGTTATGATTGTAAATCCTGGTGGAACTGGAAGCCCCAAGTTAGACATAACAGTAAGTCCATATCCCTTGCCTCCTAGAATGGATTTATCAATATCGGTATGATCGTACCCACAACCAAAACTATAAGTCCAATTTTTCATTAATTTTAATCAGCAAAAGTTTCTAAATTATTATCGCTACCTTCAGATGCAGATATCTGAATAGCACTTAATAAGCTGGTAGAATTCCGGATTTTATTTTCTATCTCATCAGCTATTTGAGGATTCTCTTTTAGGAATCTTTTAGCGTTTTCCCGCCCTTGGCCGATTTTTTGTCCCGCATAGGCGTACCAAGAGCCTGATTTTTCTATTACATCAGCGTTGACTCCTAAATCAATGATCTCCCCAACTTTTGAAATACCTTCGCCGTACATTATGTCAAATTCAGCAATTTTAAAAGGCGGAGCAACTTTATTCTTAACGACTTTAGCTCTGGTTTGGCTTCCAATAACATCTTCTTTTTCTTTAATGCTACCAATCCTTCTTATATCGATCCTTACTGAGGCATAGAATTTGAGAGCATTACCACCTGTTGTGGTCTCTGGGCTGCCAAACATTACTCCTATCTTCATACGAATTTGATTAATGAAAACTAACATACAGTTTGACTTCGCAACACTTGCTGTAAGTTTTCTTAGCGCTTGGCTCATTAATCTTGCTTGTAAGCCCATATGACTGTCTCCCATCTCGCCTTCAATCTCTGCCTTTGGAACTAAAGCAGCAACGCTGTCTATTACTACTATTCCAAATGCTCCAGACCTTACCAAAACATCCGCGATTTCAAGCGCTTGTTCTCCATTATCTGGTTGCGAAACGACTAGTTTTTGTACATCAACACCTAATTTGCTAGCATAAACTGGATCTAACGCATGCTCTGCATCAATAAACGCGCAAGATTCGCCAGCTTTTTGAGCGCTTGTAATTGTAGAAAGTGCCAAAGTTGTCTTACCTGAACTTTCTGGACCAAATATTTCTGTCACCCTACCCCTCGGAAATCCCCCTATTCCAAGAGCTATATCTAGAGCCAAAGATCCGGTTGAGATTGCGGCTATATCCAGATGGTCGCTTCCTCCTAGTTTCATTATTGAGCCTTTTCCATAAGCTTTTTCAATTTGGCTTAAAGCGACCTCTAAAGCTTTTTGTTTATCATTAACAACTTGATTCATCATTTCCCTATAAATTTTGCAAACCCTAAAGTGATTCTTGCAATAAATTGCAGTTATTTGCAAGATATTTATTTATAACAACAACTAATTTTTCTAACAAAAGATCTTTAGTGTAAACTATCAAGGCTAGAAAAGTTTGTTGTCGTAGTGTCAAATCTCAATGTACATATACCAATTGGACCGTTTCTCTGTTTAGCAATAATCACTTCTGCTGTATTCTTTACTTTATCATAGAGTGCTTGCCATTCAGCGTTCTTCCCAGAATCTGCCGGAGCTCCTCTTTCCAAATAGTATTGTTCTCTATAGATAAACATAACAACGTCAGCGTCTTGTTCTATATTGCCACTCTCTCTTAGGTCAGAAAGTAATGGCCGTTTGTTTTCTCTCATTTCAACTGCCCTAGATAACTGAGATAGAGCAATCACAGGAATATCTAATTCTTTAGCAATAGCCTTCAACCCCTGAGAGATTTCGCCAATTTCCTGTACACGATTCATATCTCTTGAAAAACCTGAAGACCTAATCAATTGTAGATAATCTATAATAAGAAGCCCCAAGTTTTGCTGCCTTTTCATCCTTCTCGCTCTAGTTCTTATTGCTGAGATGGAAAGAGCTGGCGTGTCATCTATGAAAAAATTCATATCTGAAAGAATAGCGCTTTCCCTAGCAAGCTTTTCAAATTCCTCTCTATTTACTGAACCCGTTCTTATTTTACTTCCGTCAACACCAGTTTTAATAGATAGGATACGAGTTGCTATTTGATCTGCTGACATCTCTAAAGAAACAAAGCCAACCGACTTCATATTAAGAAGATTTCTTCTTTTTCTTTCTTCTTCAAAAAACTCTGTTGCATTTATTGCAACATTTATAGCGAGGGAAGTTTTTCCCATAGAAGGTCTCGCAGCAATAATAACTAAATCTGAATTCTGAAAGCCGCTAGTGATTTTATCTAGCTCCACTAACTTACTGGAAACACCACTAACTGTGCTACCTCTATCTTTAGCTTCTTTAATCTTTTGTATAGTGCTTTTCAACGGAGCTTTTAGTTGAACAACTTTACCCTCTCTTTCTCCTACCATGGCTAGGTTAAAAAGCTTTTGCTCTATATCTTCTATTCTATCATTAGTAGAAACCTCTACCTCATCCTTATGTGAGTCCTGTATAGCTTCTTCTGCTATTGATATAATCCGTCTTCTTAGCGCTAACTCGTGTATATGTCTTGCTAAATTCTCTATATCACAAACCACTTGAGCAGATGCGGTTATTTTAACTAAATATTCAAAGCCTGCTATTTCAATGTCACCCATAAATGTATTAGTGTCAACATGGTTTTTAAGGGTGATTGGATTGGCTAAGCTTCCTCTTTCATTAAATTTAATAATTAATTCAAAGATTTTTTCGTGCATTGGAACAAAAAAGTGTTCTGGCCTTAGAAAATCTATAACTTTTTCCAAATGCTCATTATTGTTTAGGAGCACCCCTAAAACAGACTGTTCTGCCTCAATATTATTCGGTAAAGATTTTACTTGTTTATCTGGCTGCATTTTTTGTAGCTCTTTATAACTTTTACTAAATGCTCAATACTCTCAATCGGTGTCTCAGGCAGAATTCCATGACCCAAATTAAAAATAAATGGATAATCAGAAAAGGTATCTAATATTTTTATAGCTTCTTCTTCTATATCATTTTTATCAGAAAACAACAATGCATTGTCTAAATTTTCCTGAGGAATTATATCTTGACCTAAATTCTCTCTTATCCACGACATTTTCATGGTTTGATCTACAGCTACACAACTGATTCCTGTTGTCTTTGCGTACTCAAATGTCATAAAACCGGCGCCTTTTGCAAAGCCTATAATTGGAATTTCCCCAACCTCCAATTTGACCATCTGTACTATTTTTTTAGTAGGATCAATAACAAATTTTTCAAATAAATCTGGAGTCAAAATTCCAGCCCATGAATCAAAAATCTTTATTATTTAGGCTCCAGACTTGACTTGATTGATCAAATGGTTCGCAGTTTCTTCAGTAAGCATAGAGATAATATCTTCAAAAGCTTGTTTATTAGAGTAATAAAACTTTCTAACATTAGTAAAATCATTACTTCCCTTCTACCATATAACAAGCAACAGTCCAAGGCGCTCCAGCAAATCCCATTAACGCCTTATTAGGAAACTCTTTTTGCATTTTTTGTTGAGTTATTTTTAATGCAGAATTAACTTTTTCTAGGATGCGAGAATCTGTTCTCAAGTCTTTTATTCCTTGAATTCGCTCTAGCTTAGGCCCTTCCCTATTATGAAACTCCAAGTGCATATGGCAAAACTAGTATATCTGAGAATATTATTGCTGCATCTAAACATAAATGAAGGAAGAGTTGCACGGAGTTTTCTATATTCTGGAAGATAACATCCAGCTTGCCTCATTATCCATACAGGAACTTCTTCAATTTTTGCTCCTTTCATTATTTCAATGATGATACTCATAAATAAAAATATATAAGATTTAATTTATATGTTCTTAATGTTTATAAAGGTGTTTATATGTTAATTACTAGTTATTTACAATAAACAAACATGTTTTTAAAAAAATAAAATACAACCAAAAGTCTTTATTTTTTTAAATTTGTGGGATATTTTTAACATTATTTAAGATAATCAAAGTTTTTGTCTAACAAGTATTAACCACGTCAGTAACTCTTAAATA
This sequence comes from Candidatus Midichloria sp., assembly GCA_030073355.1. Classification (GTDB taxonomy): domain Bacteria; phylum Pseudomonadota; class Alphaproteobacteria; order Rickettsiales; family Midichloriaceae; genus Midichloria. The sequence goes on from JALDTH010000040.1 coordinate 7,719, forward strand.
TTTTTGTATAAAGAAGATTTTTTTATTTTTAGTTAAAAACTATAAATTTTTTCACCGTATTTAATGTTAAAAATTATTCTGATAAAAAGTGCTGTGCGATTCTATGTGGCTTTTTTTTAATATTTTTTTAACAATCCAGAAGTTAGAAGCTAGAACTACTTATAAAGAAATAGAAACTTACTTTGAGTAAGAAGAATTAAAGCAGTATTTGTCTATAGCTCAAAGAATTGAAGTAGAATATCTAGAAAGATGATTGACGATGAAAAGATTTTTGTTACCATACGAAGTTTTTTTATTGTGAAGAAAGTTACGATAAAAACTTAATAGAAGGTGAAGCCTTAAGAAGAGCTTAAGAGATAAGAGAGGTTTTTATTAAAAATGGCATAACAGATGACCAAATATAGAAATAATTACGGATAACCAAAGAAAAAAGAATAAGGTATTTATAATAAGAGAAAAAGGCATACATTCATGAAATTACTGAATAATATCATAAAGCTTTTTGTAAAATCTAACCTCTTGTTGAGTTTTCTTTTTTTTCTAGCTGCTGTCTTAATGATTACAAATATTTTTTTGGTTTTTAAATATTTCCCAGAAGATTACTTACAGGGAAATTTAGTAAAAATAATGTATATACATGCATTTGCTTGGGTTTCTATGTTATTATACAGCGCAATGGCTATCTCTTCTATTATCTTTTTAATAAGAAAGGCGTGCTTATTTGATATTCTAGCAAAATCTAGCGCATATGTGCTACTTGGAGCGATTGGAGTAACACTGCTAACAGGATCGATATGGGGAAAACCAGCATAGGGCACATGGTGGGCCTGGTATGCTAGATTGACTTCGATGTTAATACTCTTTTTTATAACCCTATCATACATTTTGGTAAGAAATACTTTCTATAATGAGGAATTGGGCGCAAGAATAGCTGCAATAACTGCTATAGTAGGATTTCTTAATGTTCTAATAATAAAATTTTCTGTTGATTTTTGGGGAACCCTACATCAAAAAAGCACATTTTTCAGGGCAGAGGGGCCGTATATCTACCAGTTGATGATGTACCCGAATATTATAATGTTTTTCGGAGTGTTGATTTTAGTGAGTGTTACTATTATATCAAGGATCAAGTTAGAGATAATCGTAAAGAAACTAAATAGAATTGAGTTATAAAAAGAGATTTATACTTTTTTCCTGTGGTCCTGCTTTGTTATAAGAAGGTGTATGGGTTTGCTTGCTAAGCCTCTACGGGCAGTAAAGAAGAAACTTTGAACTTATAAAACCTCAGTTAGAAGTAAGCTGACGTAATCTGGTCATTGATATGTGAATTATTGAAAATGCTTGCAGCAAAAGTCATTAATTAAACAGAAGTATTTCTACTAGGGGTACCATCTTTCTTGTTTGGCATAAAATTGAGAAAATGGTTATCCTGCTTTTTTAAAACCATATCAGGTATTCTTTTTAAAATTACTTAGAACTGAGAATAGGTAATTTAGATCTGTAGGCTCCATATTGGAAACCTCAAGTTTTGGATTAAGTAGAGAATTTAACAGAAGGTTTAGCTGATTTGAGTCAATAAGCAATTAGAGATAAAGTATACAAAAACGTTAGGTATAGATCTATGTCTAGTATGTTCTAGTGATTTTTCATGATATCAAACACTGTTTCATGATAGG
>JALDTH010000041.1 GCA_030073355.1 Candidatus Midichloria sp.
CTCTAATTGCTTATTGACTCAAATCAGCTAAACCTTCTGTTAAATTCTCTCCTTAAACAGAATTGAGTCTTAAAGGGAGTCTAATACCCCTATTGTCTTTTATCTAAAACTAGAGAAATCAACCAACAACAAAATATTACTATTATTAATGCTGATAAAGAAAAAATAAAATCCTGTAGCGAATATACCCTTAAACCGCTTTGGTCAACAACACCATCCCAATCCATATCCAAAAGATATCCAATCAGTTGTTGCAAAAGCGCTCCTCCAAGCATGTTCAAAGTATTAACAACCCCTATAATCTCTCCAGAATTATTTTCATTCGCATATCTTAATGCAGCGGTAAAGCATATCATTTCAGAGCCACAGAATACGCCAATAATAAGTAATAAAGCTGTTAAATTGAAGATAGACATCTTTGGCCCATAAAGAACAATTGCAAATGCAACCAACATAATGAATGCACTCCATCTTATACCAGTATTTAATAACAAGTTACGCTCAAAAAACCAAGGCAGTAGAATGCTTCCAACTGCCAACCCTAAATAAAGCATCATATTAAGTTGAGTTGAGCACCCCATAGAAAAACCAAACTTTGTGTTAATAAAAGCTCCGCCCCATAAATCGGCAACAGCTGCAAGTGGCGTGTATAGACCTACTGCTAAAACTGAATACAAAATTATATTTTTGTCTTTCATTACCTGAATGATCTCTAACAAAACATTCCTACTATGCTTCGCATCTGATATATTTTTATAAACTTTCTCTTGTTTAGCTGGAATAAATATTAAAGATAAAAATAAGATGCTAATACCGAGCACGCTAGCAAATTGCCAAATGTAGCGCCAATGAAATTCCTGCAACAATATAACTACTATTTGTCCCGAAAATAACGCTCCTACTGTGCCTAGAGTTAACGTCGTTCCCATTAAAAACCCACGCTTCCCTGGTGAAAAATTATCAGCAACAATTTTTAAGGAAACTATAAAAGCTGCCGCAGATCCTGCGCCTATTATGGCTCTTGAGAATTGCATTATTAAAAAATTTGGTGCAATTGAAGCAATAAAAGATCCAATGATACAAAATACAATGGATAAGCTTAGAATCTTTTTTACACCAAATTTATCGATTAAAATCCCTAATGGGATTTGTAATAGAGAATAAAAAATCAAATAAATAGAACCTAAGGTTGCAAACTCTTTTGCCTTTATAGAAAACGAAGATCTTATATCCTCAATCATCATGCCTGGTGAGACCCGTAGCATGTACTGATAAAAGTAGAAAACTGTAGCAGCAATCCAAGGAATATACGGCCTTTTTGAAACCAAAAATGATATAGAAACTGTACTGTAAGAACTGGACATAAAGCCAATTATAAATTAAATTGCATATGCTGCAAGAGTATTGACGGATAAATCAATTTTATGCAAGTGAATTTTATTAATTTTATTTCAATCAGTTATGGATAATATATTCTTACTTATGTCTAAATATATTAACAAGATTTTAACGTCGTCTTTTGTTATTGATAATCTTGAAAACATAGTTGTTGAAATACCAAATAACCCCCAGCATGGTGAGTTATCTACTAATGCTGCTCTGGTAGTCAGCAAAACAATTAAGAAAAATCCTAGGGAGATTGCCTCTTTACTCTTAGAAGATTTTAAGAAGTTAGAATTCATAAAAGAAGTCCAAATTGAGGGTCCAGGATTTATCAATTTTACATTGAAGGAACAGTTCTGGAGTGAATTTCTAGAATATGTCCTAAGAAGATCTAAAACATATGGTTTAGAAAATATTGGTAATGGCAAACAAATAAATTTAGAGTTTGTCTCAGTCAATCCAACTGGCCCTCTTCATATAGGCCATGCACGTGGAGCTATATACGGTGATGCAATTGCCAATATATTAAGCGCCATGGGTTATAAAATAACTAAAGAATATTATATCAATGACGCAGGCAAACAGATTAACACTCTTATAGAATCGCTTAAGATCAGATATAAAAATTTGTCAGGTGCAAACTTAAGCATACCAGCGGACTGCTACCCCGGTAAATACCTTATTGATATAGCCAACAAAGCCAAAGAGCAATTCAAAGCTGATTTGGATATGGTAGACCAAAGAGAACTAGCAAACTTTGCAGTAAATGAAGTAATGAATTTAATCAAACAAGATTTAGCCGACTTGGGGATAAGGCACGACATATTTGTTTCTGAGTATCATAACATAATTAAAGAAGGTAAAATTAAAATAGCTTTAGAGGTATTAGAAAAGAAAGGATTAATCTATCAAGGAATTCTAGAAGCACCAAAATCAGTAAGCGAACAAGACTGGGAAGCAACCCAACATACTATTTTTAAGTCCACAAATTTTGGTGATGATGGAGACAGAACCATTATAAGATCTGATGGTAGCTATACCTATTTCGTTGGCGATATTGCTTATCATTACTACAAACTTGAAAGAGGCTACAATGATATGATACTGCTGCTTGGCGCAGATCATAGCGGTTATGTAAAAAGAATTAAAGCGATTGTTAGCGCTTTAAGCGATAATAAAGCTACAGTAGACGTGAAGATTAATCAATTAGTTAATCTTTATAAAAACGGTCAGCCGTTTAAGATGTCTAAAAGAGCTGGTAACTTTATTACTGTAAGAGATGTTCTTAACGAAATTGGAAAAGATACTTTCAGGTTCGCAATTCTAACAAAGAAAAATGATACCGTGCTAGATATCGATTTTGCAGTGTTAAAAGAGCAAAATAAAAATAATCCTATTTGGTATGTGCAATATGCTCATACTAGGTGTCAATCTGTATTAAAAAAAGCGCAAGAGTTGAGAAGCAGTAATGAAGAGCTAGATTATAATTACTTTCCAGAAGACATGAACTTAATTAAAATGATTGCACTCTACCCAAAAGTTCTAGCTGCAGCAGCTAGCTACCATGAACCTCATAGGCTAAATTACTATTTGCAAGAATTAGCTAACAGCTTTCACCAACTGTGGGCGGCTGGTAACTCAAATAATAAGCTCAGGTTTATCAATGAACAAGATAAAAAGTTAACTCGATCTCGTTTAGTACTTGTACAAATCGTTGCAGATATAATAAGCAGCGGACTAAGGCTTCTTGGCATTGAACCCATTAATGAAATGTAGAATTCCTCACTCACTTTCATACCACTTTGGCTCATAGTTGTCACTATTTTCTAGTATCGGCATTTTTTAATTTTTTCTACCATAACGAATAAAGCACTGCATTTAAAAACAACTATAGGTTATGTATAGCGCTTTAAAACAATCTGAACTTGAAAATGAATTCGAAAAAAATAATATTCTTCTTCACAAGTTATCTTTTATTGTCACATGCCGAGCGATTGCCTTGTAGGACGACTAGCAGGTAATTATTTTTCTCTGTCAGCTCTTGTTAATACAGAAGATGCAAGCAATATTTGGATCAATAGCAGGCGGATTAAATCTTCATCCATTTGCAAATGGCTTCTTTTTATCTGGCGGACTAATGCACAACAAACAATAACAATCTTACAATCAAGGTCACGCCTACTTACAATATAAGGACTAAGGAAGAAATAGTTAGTGTTAAATTGAGGTATGGATTTGAAAAACTAGCACCTTACTTAAGTGTCGGTTATTCTAGCGCCTTTATTAATGATGAGTCTTGGCACTTTTTTGCAGAATTTGGACCATGTATCAAAGGCAATCATCTATTAGCTCAATCATCACTGGACGTTTAACTCAAGTTCCAGGACTGTGGGATCATTTAAAAAAAGAGGCAGGAAAGAAGATTAATGAAAATTCACCTATGCTCACAAAGTGGTAGCCTATTGTATCTACAGGTTTCACCTACAGATTCTAAATAAAAATCTTTACAGTAATAAAGCCTTAACTTAATTTTATTGTCTGTATTTATTGCTGTAAATCCCTTTTTCTCTTGCAGTTTTTTCCAAAAATATTTATCCTACTGTGGGGTTTAAGGTTTAAATAAAAATATGGCTAACATCAGAAATCTTGGTTTAGGTATATTACTTTCTTTATCTATGTTTCTTAATACTGGCTGTGGAGTTCTAGTTCCTGTTGCTGCTACCACAACCGCCGGAATGATAGTTCTTGATGAGAGAACATCAGGTGAACTAATCGATGATACGGTTGTAATCACTAAAATTAAATCAGAATTTTCAAAGACTAACGCGAGTAATCTGTTAACTAAAATAGGTGTAAATTCCTATGAAGGTAGAGTAATGTTGACTGGAACTTTGAAGGCTCAGGAATATGTCGATGAAGCAGTTAGGCGGGCATGGCTAGTTCACGGGGTAAAAGAGGTGATAAATGAGTTAGTTGTCGCTCCAACTCCTAAAAATAAAGCAAAGGATATTTGGATTTCTAGTCAGATAAAAACCAAATTTTTATTAGAAAAACATTTTGATTCTCTAAATTATAAATATGATGTAAATGATGGAATCGTCTACTTACTAGGCGTTGCTCAATCTCAAGATGAACTAGAAAGAGCTATTAAGATTTGTAGTAAAATCCATGGCGTTGAAAAAGTCGTTAACTATGTAATTTTAAAAACTGATCAGCGGAGAAAGAAAACTTATTAAAAATTTGTTCGCTTAAAAAGGTTAAACCTATAAGTTGTTTTTTTGTAATTTAAGAATACCAAAGGGTGTTTTTTTATTAAAAAATTAGTTACATTAAGTTGCTTAAGTAAACCTTAATGTTTATTATAAGCAATAAATTAATGAGAGAGGAAAAAGATGTTAGCACCATCTATAGCTTTAAGGGGGATTGCTAATCTAGCAGTAAAATCCCCGGGCGTTTTATCAGTTGTCTCAAAGACTTGGGAAAATGCAACACTTGAAAGTGCAGCCAGGTCAGCTTTCCAAAATATGGCTGCTTTTGGCTTAAGCACTTTAAAAGAGCAGAGCAGAGCCGGAGTCATTAAAATTCCAGCTTTATTTAATATTGGAGCCTTACCAGCAACAACTACATCAATTGCACAGTATATAGTTAAAAATGGCACCTCTATATTTGGTACTCAAGCAGTAACTTCTGCACCAGAAGTATCAATTCCGAATTTATTACAAACAGCTGAATCAGCTGTGCAAGACACAATATTCGGCAAAATTAGTAGTGCAGTATCAGCTTCATCTGTTAAAGATGTAACTAGAGACTTATCACAAGTAGCTCAATCTATGCTACCCAATACAATATCTGGAGTGGTGAAAAATTTCATATCAGGCCAATCTGCAGCTGTTGCACCTATTCTTAGTGAGTTAACAGAGTTGTCTAATGTCAGCACAGCTATTGAGCAGAGCTCAAAAACGGCGAGCGAAGCCGCATCAGCAATTTCAGCAGGTATAGAAAATATATTATCAGATCTGAGATATTTACTGGAACCAGACTCAACAGCTGACAGTTTAATGTCAATACCACGAAAATTTCCTACTCTTCAAGAGCCAGTGGATTTCAGTAAAATGTTTCATGGTGAGGAGCCTGAGTTTATAAAAAATTTCATGGAGTACCTATATAGTAGTGGTAGTTATCTATGTGGTTTAGCGGCTAGCGCCTGTTATTTAGTAAGTACAGCTTTATATAATAGTTATACTTATCTATATAATTTTATAGCAACCACTTATAATCTAGCCATCACCGCAGCAGCTTTAATAAAAGATGTAGCAGTCTATACTTATAATGGATTAAGTTATGCTAAAGATTTTGTTACTTTTTGCGTAGTAGATCACCCCTACACAGTAGCCGGAATCGTAGCTTTTGCAGTAACTGCTTATCTAATTAAGAAATATCACCTACTTGATTATGCTAAAACGACTGCAGAAGTCAGTTATTGTGGTATAGGAACCGCAATACAAATTGGTTGTAACACCACAGTTGCTGCTTTTTCTGGAGCTTACTATCTAGTAGATAGCATCTATAGCGCGTGTCAAAAAACTTGGGAGTACTTTAGTACAAGCAACGACTGTAAAGATAATCTGGAAAATGATTATACAGAAACCTGTTTTTGTGAATACTAAGTGACAAGGCGATACCAAGTCCTAGAAGTACTAGTATATAAACCATACTCAAGCTTTTAATGGAATTAGTATCATGCCAGGCGTTCCATGTGAGTATGCTTCTTAATAAGTGTTGCCCTAATTCTCTTATTGTTTTTCATAGGATATATAATTTATAGTATTTACGAATTGATTTAATTGTAATAGAGTAACCTTTATTATAACAAATTAATATTAAAATCTAATAATGGTGGTACCTTATGAGACAAAAAATGTTTTTATTAATAGTGCTAATTGTAGGACTTATAGCTAGCTATTTTTAGTTATAAAATGTATTTTTTATATAACCCTACAGGTGAAAAAGTACCAGCGTTAATTAATCAAAAAGTTTCTTTAACAGAAGCTACTGACTTATTTAATATTGAAAAAAAATTAGACTTACTATCAACAGCTTATAGTAAAAAAATCATACATATTTTTACTACATGGTGCGGCTGTTGTAAAAAAGAGCTACCTGAGCTGCAGAAACTAGCAGAAAATTATAAGATTACTGGCTTAGTTTGGACTCAAAACGCTGAAGGAGCAGGATCTTGGCTGCAATCTAATGGAAATCATTATGAAGAGGTTGGCATAATAAATGATAAAGAAGCAGTAAAGCTAGGTCTGTATAAATCTCCAGTTACGCTTGTTTTAGATGTAGAAGGAAATGTTCAATGTGCATTACAGGGACCCTTAACAGTTGAAAAATTTAATGATAATATAGCTCTATGTATTGTCGAAAAGAGGTAGTGCTTGGCTCACACTCAAAAATTTACCCGTTGCAGATCACATAATTGAATACTGTAACCAAGTTAACTTACTAAAAGGAGCTGAAGTCAGTATAATGGGTCAGGATTGCTCCACCAAAAATCATTATAGAGCAACATTGAAGGATGGAAGATCATATATAATGGATGCTTCAGGTGATAGCAGTGTTGCTGATTCATTAGTAAAAGTTCATAATTTTATGAATCTCAATGAATTTAGCGCTCCAAAAATCTTTGATTACAATAAACGACAAAGTTTAGTCATTACAGAAGACTTTGGAGATAATTCCTATAAGAATATATTATTAAATGATCCAAGTCTCGAACTATAGCTTTATTACTTAGCAACTCAAGTTTTAGGTAAAATTAATTCTGTACAAATTGATATAAATCTTCCTCATCATGATGCTGATTCGTTGAATGGAGCTTTGTTAAGATCGTTTTATAACTGCTATAAAACCAAAATAAAAGCAGGAACCGAACTATCCGATGTTTTTAGTCAGCTCCTCAGTAAGCTTTCAGTTAAGAATTCATTAGCTATCATATAGATAATATGATATTCTTAGAAGAAAGAGAAGACTATAAAAAAGTAGGCTTAGTTGACATACAAGATGCATCAATTAACCACCTAGTCTATGACCTCAAAGAAGTCTTCGAATTTTATAGCTCTTCTCTTACTTAAAGGAGCTGCCTAGCAAGAAAAGATATGGACAATTTTTACCAAGAGTTAAAATTATGTAAGGGATAAATTAAAAAATACGATTTTTAAAGAAATATTGGCATGGTCAGATAAGCATCAAATTCTTTTTTATGACTGATACTATAAAAAATGCAATGGTATCAGCTGCAGGTTTTGATAAAAGGCTGCAGCATATAATTGGAAATTTACCCACAAGCCCTTGGTTGAAATTGCAGGTAAAACCTGTTAGAAATTGCTATATCGGCCCTAAACAAGCTAAAAGATATTCAAAACATTTATATTAACGTCCATTGGCAGGCTGCTCAAATTAGAGCTCATGTAAAAAATCTTGAGACTGATAAAAATATTTATTTAGTTGAAGAGGAGGTAATATTAGAAACTGGTGGAGGCATTTTAAATGTCTTAAATAAAATCTATGACCGATATCTCTTAATAAAAAATGCTGATGTGCTATTTCTGAATAGCGCTACTCTTTATAAGAATTTACTATACGACTTTTATAAAAAGGTGCCTACAGCTCTATTGATGTTAGTCAATAAAAATGGTTTGAAAGCAATCGGTGATTTTTCATTGGCCGAAGACAATTATATATTTAGAAATACCGAAAACGACTATATCTATACTGGTTGTGGGATATTATCCAAAGATTTATTTAAAGGTATAACTCAGGAGGTTTAACCTTTCCTTTTAAGCAAGTTGCTATTTTTATCTCAGAAAGATAACTATGAGAAATATCGTTACCGCAGCCTCATTCTTCCAGAAGAAGCACAATGATTCGATATAGGTACACCTGAAAGCCTTATCTATAGCCTCCAGCAATAGTGGCTTGACAGCGGTATAATGAGCTGCTCTATTCTTGCTAAAAACTAAAATTTACTCCAAATCTAACAGATTTAGCTACTTGATTTGAAGCAGTGATAGTGGTTGGAATACGAAGATCAAAATTTAAATAGCTTAGAGTATTATATCTGCTCCAACATGTGGAATAAAATTATAACTGACACATAAAGAAGGATTGACAAATTAATACAAGATACACTATACTATCATATAGGTCGTATCTCTTATCAGCACAAAGGTCAACTATACTATAATCGCTACCATCAAATATTTATATCCATTATCTGTTATACAGAGAGTATATAATGCCACATCGTTTTGTGTCCCCCCAGAGTTGTATTACGATTCTGCTCGTTACCCGCTCCTGGAACATATGCTTTTGCTGTTTAAGGGCCCGCTTAAAGCCGTTCACATTTTTAATGCTATATGCTATAATTTAATCCTCTATTCAAACCTTTCAGTAATCCTCTATAGTCTATCGCTCTCCGTGAAGTTCCCTTTATACATCTTATCTAAATCAAGAAAATAAAACTTCAAAATATCCTCCTTAACTTTTATATCCACTTCGCCTTGCAAATTCCAATTCTGTATAATTTTAGAAGTAAATTCTTCATTAACAAACGAAGAATATGCTAGATTCGTTTCCGCACTTACTGGAACTGAAGCCTTATAAACGTTATTAAACATGTGCAGCTGCAATAATTACGGCTACCAAAACTTTATTGATATTCTAAAATTCAACCTTTATCTTCACTTACTGATTATTATTTGAACAAAATACACTAAATATCAAGAGAATATTTATCAACCTGAGTTTTGGATAAGAACAGTTAAAGAAAGGGGTATTTAGAGATCTGAATAAGGTACTATATGTTTATTTTTG
>JALDTH010000042.1 GCA_030073355.1 Candidatus Midichloria sp.
CTCTAATTGCTTATTGACTCAAATCAGCTAAACCTTCTGTTAAATTCTCTCCTTAAACAGAATTGAGGTGAAAAAAGTCGAAGCCTTGAAGTGGCATATTGATATGACCTTTGTACAGATTTCAGGTTTCTTATCTGCAATTATCACAGCTGTACAGCTATTTAAATAATCTACTCAACAGTCACAGATTTAGCTAAATTTCTTGGCTTATCTACATCATTTCCTCGCAGGAGCGCTGTATGATGAGCAATAAATTGCAAGACTGGAGTATAAATAAAAGGTATCGTAACTTCAGAAATATATTCTGGCACTTCTATAGCATAGTCATATAAATGTCTTAACTGATCTAGTACTTTTCTGCATGCAATTAAAATAATTTTTCCGCTACGAGCTTTAATTTCATTAATATTGGAAACTATCTTGCTAAAGCTGCTATCTTCAGGCGCAATAACTATAACAGACGTTTTTTCATCAATTAAGGCAATCGAGCCATGTTTTAATTCACCAGCTGCAATTCCTTCTGCAGGTATGTAAGCTAATTCTTTCATCTTAAGAGCGCCCTCCAAGGCTATAGGATAGCTTATAGCACGGCCAATAAATATAACTTTTTGTGCCTTGGCCAAACCATCCTTTACTATATTATAGATTTCTTTATCCTTCTTTAAAACTTGTTGAATAAGTTTTACCGATTGCTTTAAATTTTCAACTTCAATTCCACTTACAAATGCAAAAGTTGCTAACTGAGCTAGAAAGGTCTTAGTAGCAGCAACAGCAATTTCAATTCCTGCCTCAATTAGAATCAACTGATCTACTAATTTCGCTATAGTACTGTTAGCATTATTAATAATGCCGATTGTGTACCCTCCATGCTTTTTTACTAATTTTAGAGAAGCTAAGGTATCTGCTGTTTCTCCTGATTGAGAAATAAAGAAGAATAATTCTCCTTTATTAATAATCGGATTTTTTTTGGTGCTGAATTCTGAGGCAATTTCAACTGAAGTATTGATATCATACTTTTCCTCAAGCCATAGTTTTGCAATGTGTCCAGCATACATCGATGTACCGCAAGCAATTATTTTAATGTGATTAATTTTAGAGAAATCAATTTTATTGGCTTGCTTGTCATATTTTGCAATTATATCCTTGATAATCTTAGGCTGCTCATATATTTCTTTAAGCATAAAGCTAGAAAACCCACTTAAATCCGAACATTTTTCATTGCTCACTTTTTCTTTTTTTATAGCAACCTCTTGGCCATCAAAATCAATAATTTTATACTGGTTACTCTCCAAAATCCCTATTTGTCCATCTTCTAAATATGTTACCTCGCAACAAAACTCAGAAATCGAAGATGTATCCGAAGATAAATAACAAGACTTTTTTTCTTCATCAAGGCCTATAATGAGAGGGGAGCCTTGTTTAATTGCTATAATGAGATCAGGGTTACTTTTTGATAATAAGCCAATCGCAAATGCACCTTTTAGCTTGTTAGCACAAAGCAATACAGCTTCTATTAATGTTGCCCCATTATTTTGGAAAAAATCAATAATATTAGGTATAATCTCAGTATCAGTATCACCATGAAATTTGTATCCTGCTCTTATCAGATTTTCTTTTAATTCCCGATAATTTTCTATAATTCCGTTATGGACCACTGCACTATTTTCAGTTGCAATAGGATGCGTGTTTTCTATTTTAGGAGTTCCATGCGTTGCCCATCTTGTATGACCAAGCCCAATATTACCATCTAACGGCTCTTCTTCTATACTTTTAGCAAGATTAGCAAGCTTACCTAATTTTTTACGAACTTTGATATTATTACCTTTAATAGTTGTAACACCTGCAGAATCGTAACCCCGGTATTCCAAGAGTTTCAGAGATTTTAAAATACGCCTAACAACTTGATCACTAGAAATAACGCCTATTATACCGCACATAAAGATAAACTAAATTTATTTGGAAATTGATATATAAAACAAAACACTTCTTTAAAACAAATATATTCTTACAAATTTTTACATACAATTTTTATCTTTAGTTGATTTATTGTTAATCATTTAAGATATCTTCTTGATATTAGTCTAAAGTTTATTTCAATATATCGTTAACGAAATAGGTCAACACAGTTTTTAGGAGGTTATCCATGTTTAACGCTATATTCGACTTACCAAGTTTAAATAGAAAAAATGGACAGCGATAGAGTAGAACGCTGTAAGCTCTAGCTGTAATTCAATTCTTAGGCAACCTCAGTTCAAAGTAATCTTAAAAAAATACCCGATATGGTTTCAAAAAGACAGGCTAACCATTCTCTCAATTTTATGATAAACAAGAAAGGTGGTAGTAGAAATTATTCTGTTTAATTGATGATTTTGCTGTATTCCTTCATCTATGTATTTTTCAGCTATTGTTCTCTCTCTTCTATTGATAAATGCTTTTCTATGATTCGCTCTACCTCTTGCTCACTTTAATATTAGCATACCATAAAAACGACCTTAAGTAAATAATTCCTTGTCCATTTATTATAGTAGCCTGAAACCTACTTAAAAACTCATCCCATAACTTGAGCATATCCCTTTGATATATAATGTTTGAGAAAGTACTCCAGCATCCCAAGATGTTTCTTCTTCTCTATTTCATCATCAGATTGATTTTGTAAATCTACTAATTAGTAATCCTCTACCATTCATTTCTTCGCTTGATCTGATCTTGCAAATAAACATATACAAAAGCTTCCTTATTATCTTTAGTTCCTAAAGAATAAATGATGTCACTATATTTCCTATTTAAATCATCCTCTATAAATGACTCTTTCTTCACCGTAATTTCACTTTAGTCTATTAAATCCTTAAATTCTAATGGCAAATAATGATCTAAAAATTCCTGTGCTGCTATCTTCTCAGTCAGAATCCTCTTTACTAAACGCATCATGCTTTAATTTCTTCACCATTATACTCTTGTCCCTTTATTCGGCCTTATCTCAGAGCCTTTATTTACCTCAACTCTTATCGCTTTACCTATTTCTGAATTTGAACTGATATACTGTATTACTGTTTATCTTTTCTTATAGATGCTAAATAGTCTTCTGGCACATAATGACTCTTCCCTTTAAAACCTTCAACTAAGATATCACACAATCTCTTATAACCAAGATTATAATTAGGATTAAACTTATTATTCATGATTTGTAGATCTTTCTGTATCTTGCGCTCTATGGCGTTAACACAAGGCCTACTTGCTATAGCTTATCAATCGTTGATAGGCCGGGAGTCAAATTGCTACGAGACCCCCATATACTGGCAAACCTTATGTTAAATTTATGCCCTTAAAAGAGTAGGTAGAGAGTAAAATTTGACTCAATTAAGTTGCTAAATCAAACTCTTTTTTTTATATTTTTTTGCTTAACTCTTGCAATTGCTAAGTGTTTTGCAGGAACATCTTGAGTTATGATACTGCCTGCCGCTATCAGCACATTCTCATCTATCTGAATAGGAGAAATAATACAGCTATTAGAGCCAACAAAGCTATTATCGCCAATTGTAGAATGGTGTTTTTTATGACCATCGTAATTACAAAAAATAGTTCCAGCCCCTATGTTCACATTTTCTCCAATAGTTACATCACCTATATATGATAAATGAGAAGCTTTAGTGTTTTTACCCAGTACAGTATTTTTGACTTCAACAAAGTTACCAATTTTTGAATTTTCTTTTACTTCAGTTTTAGGTCTTATTCTAGTAAAGGGTCCAATACTAGCTCCTTTTTGTATTCTTACACCTTCTAGGTGGCTAAACGGCAAAACTGTTACACCAGAATCTATCCATACATTGGGACCAAAAAAAACAAATGGATGAATTACCGCATCTTTTTCAATTATAGTTGTTGGAGTCAAAAATACTGTATTGGGAGCAATCACTATTACACCTTTGTTCAACAAAGATATCCTCAATTTTTCCTGCAAAATACTTTCTGCACACGCTAACTGAGATTTGTTATTTATTCCAATTATTTCATTGTAATCGACCACCTTTGTTAAACTACTTTTATACAAATTTTTATGTTTATATACAAACTTAACCAAATCAGTAAGATAATATTCATGAGAATTGTTATTATTGTTAACTTTATCAAGAAATTCTTTTAATATCACTGTTCTGACTAACAGGATGCCAGAGTTACAAAGAGTGATTTTTGTCTCTTCCCCTTTGGCATCTTTCTTTTCAATTATTCTGATCGGCCTATTTCTTTCATCTACTACTATTCTGCCATATTGGTTGTCTTCAAAATACTCAAAGCCTAAAACTACTAAATCACTTTTTTCTTCCCACATCTTTTTAATTGTGGATTCCTCAACAAAAGGAACATCAGCATATAATATTAATGTATATTCAGATCTCACATACTCAACAGCAGCTTTTACAGCGTCAGCCGTACCCAAAGGCTTTGATTGTAAGGCAGTATTTATTTTATAGTGCCTAATCAATTTATTAAACAATTCATGCTTTGCTAGCTCTTCGTTTATTACAGTAATTATTTCTTCTGAGCAATTCTTAGCTAATTTTATCACATATTCTAACAACGTCTGTTGAGCAACCTTATGTAGGACCTTAGGCAAGGAAGAAAGCATCCTAGTCCCACTGCCTGCAGCCAATATAACGGTTGTAAGATTTTTTAACATTTTATCTTTTTTACTCTTGAGGCTCAGGTAAGTCTTCTAAAATAGAGGGAATCTTGAGATGTTCGCGTGCCAAAACCGTAGTTTGATCTGGCCCATGAGCTCTCAATCCTAACTTTGTTTTTGCGGCGTTAGAACAGCAAACTAATAAAAAAGGAATAAATAGAATAATTACATTTTTTATCATGGTATTTCTTTGCATTCTTTTATTTTTTAGCTTACAGCTTTTTAAAATTTATTACAAGATAAATTCCATGAAAAAGAAAATCGCAGTTATACTATTTAACCTTGGCGGCCCAGACAAATTGGAGGCAGTAAAGCCTTTTTTATTTAATTTGTTTAACGACAAAGCTATAATCGACATAGTACAGCCCTTCAGATGGATTTTAGCTAAACTGATTTCCTCAAGCAGGGCAAAAACTGCTCAACAAAATTATGCTTTACTGGGAGTAGGTTGCTCACTAATTCTAAAATTCACTCAAGAACAAGCAAGCAACAGCTCTTGCACAGTCTCTTAACACTTCCTCTTCTAATCGCTATGCAGTTTTTGTATGTATGCGATATTGGCAACCATTTACTGAAGAAATTGTAGCAAAGCTAAAACAGGGAAATTTTGATGAAGTTATACTACTACCTTTATATCCACAGTTCTCTACAACAACTACCGCTTCATCTTTCAGAAAGTGGCACGCAGTTGCAGAAAAACTCCGCTTAAATCTACCAACCAAAGAAATTTGCTGCTACCCAATAAATCAGCACTTTATAAAATCACATGTAGAAATTATTACTCGATATTATGAAGAAAGCATGAGATATGGACCAATCCGGCTTCTCTTTTCAGCACACGGTTTACCACAAAAAGTTATTGATAAAGGGGATCCTTATGAGAATCAAATCAAGCTAACAGTAAAAGAGATAGTCGAACAAATACCTTATAGCAACTTAGACTACAGAAATGCTATCAAAGCAAGATTGGTCCACTGAAATGGCTTGAACCTTCAACTGAGTATGAAATACTTTCAAGCTGCTAAAGATAAAGTATCTATACTTATAGTGCCCATATCGTTTATTTCTGAACATATAGAGACTTTAGTAGAGCTTGATATAGAATATAAAGAATTAGCTAATAAACATGTGGTTCCTGGTTATTTTAGAATCCCTGCTCTAGGAATTAACACTGAATTTATTCAGGCGCTTACTAAGTTATGCTTGGAACCAAATAATTAAGTAAGTTGTTTTTCTACACATAAATGTTGTTTGCGTTACAAGCAAAAATGCTTATAATCTTAGTCCATAGAAAGAAATACCAACAAACTGTTAAATTAATAAGCTTTTAAGCGGGATCTATTTACAAACATGGCAGAAATAATCAAAAAATTAGTCGCAGAAGAAGATAATGATATAAGGCTGGATCGCTGGTTTAAAAGGCATTACAAAGAGTATTCTTTTGCTAATATTTCAAAATTAGCGCGCACTGGACAAATAAGAGTTGATAGCAAAAGAGTTAAAGCCTCAGATAAAATCAGATTTAATCAAGAAATTAGGTTTCCAGCGCTTATAGTTCTCTCTAAACCTCAGGCAAAAGGATCTATTACTACATCAAAAAATGATTATGCGAAGCTTGTTGAAGAAATCACTGCTAATATTATTTATATAAATTCACATATTTTGGTTCTAAATAAACCTACAAGTCTTGCAGTACAAAGCGGTAACGGCATTGAAATTAGTATCGACCATATTGCCTCTGAATTAAAATTTGATGCCAAAGAAAAACCTAAATTAGTACATAGAATTGATAAGGAAACCAGCGGCATTTTAGTTATGGCACGCGATATAAAAGCTGCCCAAGAAATAGCTGATATTTTTCAAAATCGAGAGATAGATAAAAAATATTTAGCTGTTGTTCAAGGCAAGCCAAAAGACTCAAAAGGAATGATTGATATCCCCTTAGAAAAAAAAGACTCTGGAACCGGATTTGAAAACATGGCGCCCAGCAAAAACGGCAAACAAGCTATTACTAAATATAAGGTGCTGGCTCATAGTGAACGAGCTGCGCTCTTAGAAGTATTTCCAGTTACAGGGCGTAAACACCAAATTCGAGCACATTTAGCAGCCATTGGGTGCCCTATAATTAGCGATAAGAAATATAATAAAGAGTATTCATTGTATAACAAAATTGCAGCAAATTTATGTTTACATGCTTACGAGCTTGATTTAACTCTCTTTGGAGAAAAATTGAAGTTTCAGGCTCCGCTTCCAAAACATTTTATAGATGTTTTAAATTTTTTTAGTTTAAACTTTAAAGAAAAAAATGTCTGACAAAGTTGCAATTTATCCCGGGACTTTTGATCCCTTAACCTTTGGGCATCTTGATATTTTAGAAAGAGCATGTATTTTGTTTGATAAAATCATTTTAGCAATCGCTTATAACTCCAAAAAATCTCCACTTTTTACTGCAACTGAGCGAGTGGCAATTGCAGAAGCTGAAGTAAAAAAAATTCAGATTCCAAATGTGGAAGTAATGAGCTTTAATACTCTTTTAGTCGATTTTGCTAAAACCCAAAAAGTGAAGATTATAATAAGAGGTATTCGAGCAGTTTCAGATTTTGAATATGAATTCCAAATGGCATATATCAATAAAAAGCTTTTTTCTGAATTAGAAACTATATTTCTGCCTGCAAGCGAAAAAAGTCATTTTATTTCCGCAACTTTAGTAAAAGAAGTAGCAAAATTAGGAGGAAATCTAAATGGACTTGTTTCTGAAAATGTTGCTAAACAAATCAAAAATAAGTTTAATTAAGGACAAAAAATTCTTCAGCTAAACTATTTAATAGACTGGACAATTCAGACATCGTCATGAACACAAAAGTTTTCTTCAAAAGGATTATTGATTTTCTCTTCAGAACTATTATACGAAGCCACAATTGAAGAAGTACCATTTATGCCGCCGCATATAATTAGGTTGTAAGCTGCTGGCTTTATCAAAGTTTGGTTAGTAAAAAATGCTGCAGATAAATTGTTATCTAAATAATAGTTCTTGAATATTGACATATATCTCCCCTTTTAACTCTAGTCTGTCAAATACAATTTGCTTTAATTGAGAGAGGAGTAGGCACAAATTTGTTGTAGTAGTTGTCGTGTCGTAAGAGTTGAAGTTGTGAAGGGAGTTGAAGTAGTTACAAGAGTTGTTAATGTAGTAGCATCAGTTGTACTTTTGGTAGTAGGATGGGTTGTAACAGTTGTTGTGGGGAATGGAGCAATATTTAGCAATACTGAAATATCAAGCCATATTTGCTGCCACTATATCAGGTCTTCCATCTCTGTAAAATCCCCAACAGCAATCCCTTGAGTCTTAGCACCTGTACTGTAAGCTAATACTATTAGAGTTAATATTAATGCTCGCTATATCTATTTGGCCATCATGGTTAAAACCAGCAGTCACTAAACTTGCTGTTCCTGGACCAGAATTATAATTTACTGCTGCTGCAAAAATAATCATTTATAAAATATTATAATGAGCACTAACATAACAATAATCTCAAATCAACAATAACTATTTATATAATGATATAGATACCGAGTTTCACTATTATGTTCTTACTTAATTGCTAGAAAAGCAGGCTTTGCAACCAGCGATGCTTATAAAATTGCTTATGCTTCGCAATATGTAGATAATAATTACAGTGAAATCGAAGTTCGTGCTGCTCACAACATAGTAAATTACAAAAATAAACACGAACGCATTGATAACAATAAAAGGTTTCTAATAGCGGCAGGCTATTAGAGGAATATCTAGTATATTTCCAAGAAAATGGGGGCCTGTTAAGAAGAAATTAATTAAGGAAACTAAAAAACAATTAAAATAGGCCTTTGGTCATTCCAAAAAATATCCACTTTGGAATTTGCTTAAAATATTCTAAAAATGAATAGCTTAATGAGGTTTTATGAAAGACTAGAATGACATATAAATGGCGTGAGCTAAGGTGTTACCAAACATTTAATTGGTATCGATATTTGAAAAAGAAGAAAACCCTCTAGTCTGCAATCGCTATTTCTTTAGGCACTTTATCATTTTTTGAGTTATATAAAATTGATCCATATATCCTATTAATGTCCTTAGTCTACTTAATAACAATCTGGATTAACCACACTTACTCAGCATTTTAAATATCATCTCGTTGATGCTTTTATTTTTTATTATGTGCGACAAGTCGCAAGTTGGTATAGAGAATCTCAACTTGATAATAGAGAAACTATAGGATTACATAATTATTATTAATCGAAGCCAATATAGAAAGAATAGAATAGAAGATAAGAAAGGAGCAAAAAAGCCTCATTTAAATAAATCAAAACAGATGCAACAGACCAATTAAATAGAGTGAGAATAACAAAACTCTGAGTAATGACAAAGATTTAAAGGTTGGTACAAGAATTAGTATTATTGTACCCTAATCGGAGATAATCACCTTTAATTTGTTAAATCAAAAATCGCCATATAAAATTTTCATCATAGCTATCTTCAGTCATACCAAGAGGAATTTTCTAATTAACTATCTTACAACAGATTTATTAAGTAAAGGAGGAGT
>JALDTH010000043.1 GCA_030073355.1 Candidatus Midichloria sp.
ATAATTAATTGTAGTAGTAATAGCAAACTTACCAACCGATAAGAAGACAATCATTTATTTTGTTAACAGTGCCATAGTTCGACCAGTGATCAGTAAGTACAGGTATAATTTGATCAATGCCAAGCTCAGTAGCTTTTTGTATAATTAAATTATTATTGTCCCCCTTTTAAGTGGAGAAAAAGCTAGGGTTAAATGTCTTCTAATCTCTACCTTCTCTTTGAACAATGCAGTTATTTTTAGAGTCAAACTCTTTTTGTTAATCTGACAAATGCGTGCTATAAATTCTCCGTTTTGGCTATTGAAGACGACAGACCACTTCATCCCTAAGCTTTTTTCGTATGACGTTAATTGAAATAATTGTAAGACTTACCTGACAATTCTGATACCTCATCAATCGCGAGATTAACGTTATAATATAAAGCCTTACTAAAGACTTTGCCATTTTTTAAAAATCAGGATTTTCATAATGAGAAGATTTGTATAGCCCAGGTACTTCATCATTTAAAATATCTCTAAACGAGGGCCTGGATTTTACTAAAGCATACCATGATCTCACTGCAACGCTATATTCCCAAGGTACATCTCCCATATAGTCTAAAACTGATAACTGCGCCGCAGCAGAAAAATCTGCCAAGCCGACTTTCTCGCCCATTATATAATCTCCACAATTTTTCTTTAACAAAAAGTCTATATAATCTAAGTGCAGTAATATATTTTTTTTAGCCGCTCTAATTGCAGAAGAGTTTGGTGGCATAGAATTAAAATTTGAGGCATTTTTAATAACTTTTTCTTCAATTAAATATTTGGTAACTTCATTGTAAAACTTGCTATCAAACCATTCAGCTACATTTCTTACTTGATATTGGCTTTGGTAGTCAAAAGGCAAAATAGCTTGTTCGAGGAAATTTTGTTCAATAAATTCAAATAGAGAAAAGTTTCCGTAGTACACTTTATTATTTTCCTTGTTTAAGAGTAATGGTGTGCTCCCACTTGGGTTTAAGCTTAAAAAGGATTTTTTGCGCTCCCAATATTTTTCTAAAATCAGTTCAAATTGCACTCCTTTTTCTTTTAAAATAATTCGAACTTTTCTTGAAAAAGGGCACAAAGGGTAATGGTACAAAATCCAGCTCATAGATTTTCTAATTCTCTTGGAATTTTAAATTTTAAATTTTCAACTACACCATCCATTTCTTCTATCATAATTTTATAGTATTTACTAAGCGAATCTAGAACCTGTTTTAATAAGACCTCTGGAGCAGAAGCACCAGCTGTAATTCCTATCGCCTGTTTGCCTTCAAACCAATCTAAATTAATTTGCGTTTCATCAGCAATTAAATAAGATGCAACTCCTTGTGATTCACCGAGATCTCTTAATCTATTTGAGTTAGAACTATTTGTTGCTCCAAGAACCAGCAAAACATCAATATATTTTGCCATTTCTTTAACAGCATCTTGTCTATTTTGAGTTGCATAACAAATATCTTTTAAAGCAGGCCCGTCTATATCAGTATATTTTTCATATAAAGTATTAACGAGATTTTTTGTATCGTCTATACTAAGCGTAGTTTGAGTTACATATGCCAATTTTTCATCAGGTTTAAAAGGAAGGTTTTCCATTTGCTCTAAATCCTCCACTAATACAACTTGATCAGCTGCGACCCTGCCACTAGTTCCTTCAATTTCAGGGTGATTCTTGTGCCCTATTAATACCAACTTCCTTCCGGAAGCCACATATTTTTGTGCTTCGCTATGAACTTTTTTTACCAATGGGCATGTTGCATCTAATATACAAAGTCCCTTATATCTTGCCTCATCTTCAACTTTTTTGGAAACACCATGAGCAGAGAAGATTACTACTGCCCCATTTGGGATTGATTCTATATCATCAGTAAAAACAGCACCTTTATCTTTTAAAGAATTAACAACATATTTATTATGCACAATTTCATGCTTTATATATACAGGAGCCCCATATTTTTTTAGTGCGCACTCTACAATTTCTATAGCTCTTTCAACTCCAGCGCAAAACCCTCGTGGATTAGCTAGAAGAACTTTAAGCTGTCGTTTTACCGGTTCCATTGATACTTGGAAGTTTAAACAATAGTGCTAAGATATATGATACAATATAAATGAAAAAGCCTGAAAAAACTATATCGCTCGCGAAATGTTTGCCAAATGCCATGCGTCCAACTCCCACTAACAGTCCTAAAGTAATTATATATAAGATAGCTTTCCTTCTCTTCTTTTGATTTTCAATTAAGAACGCTAATGAGAACAACATAAAGATTGCAGCAGTATGTCCAGAAACAAAAGAGCAGTTTTTACTACATTGATCGCTTAGAGTAAAAGCAGGAGTAAATTTTTTATATCCCTTGAACTCCTCAATAGACTCAGGTCTTGCTCGACAAAAAATTTCATCTTTCATTGTGTTAACCACTAAAAGAGGACCTATTAGAGTTGCCAGTACTATATAAATTACAGGAAGATAGTGCTTATAATGAAATGATTTATTTTGCTTATATAATTTTAATGAAAAAAAGCATATAAAAGCTACAAATAAGGCTGGAACTATATAAATAGCTCCATAATCCAATAAAAGCATTCCAGGATTAAAATTCCTTAAATAATAACCCTGGTTTTTAAAGCCAACCTCAGGATTATAAAAAAGAGATGCTAAGTATAAATCTATTTCCGGGAAGTAAAAAAATAATCCTCCTAAAAAAAAGCAAAAAGCCATAACCAAGGAGAAGTGTTTCATGGTCAGCAAAAATTTATGCAGTCTTAGCTTCGGAGAGGTTTAACTTTTTTAGCGAGTTTACTAACTTTTCTAGCCGCGGTATTTAACTTTAAAACGCCCTTCGTAACACTTTTCATGATTTCCGATTCAGCCACCCTAAGAGATTGAACCGAACTCTCAAAACTCCCGCTATTTACCGCAGCGATAACTTTATTTGAGAATGTTTTAACCCTGCTCCTAACAGAAAAATTTCTTGCAGCCCTTACAACAGATTGTTTGTGAGCTTTCAGAGCTGATTTATGATTTGTCATACCATGAAAAAAACTAAAAAATTCTTAGCCTATGATATGTTTATTGAGGAAATAGTCAAGCTAAATTTGCTAACTTGCTAGAATTAGATATAACTTTTTTTACTCTAACAACTCAAATAATCCGAAAGATATTAATAAGTGATACCAAGAATAAATACAGAACTGAGGATTGGGAGAATTAATTACTGTCTCTTCACAAATTAAGTCATCATCACAAATAACTGATCCGTTATTTGTGGATGATACTTCCGCATGGATGAAGTGGCATCTCACTAACCGTTGCTCCTCCTTCAATTGCTATCCTTAACACTCCACCTTTATAGACTAAATCCATATTTGCTGTAAATGTTCACCTTAATATGCCCAACCAACCATTTTAATGAACCAAAAATATGCTCTTTGACCTCAGATAACCTAGTACAAGGACTAGTAGTTGTGGTGGTTGGTTCAGTTGTCGTAGCTGGCTAAACCGTAATATTCCAATTAACAGTAGCTTAAATCTGGCTTGCCATTCTTGTTAAAATCGCCAATAGTAAGTACAGAAGGAAAGGTAATGAAATAACTAACAATTTCTGCTGCACTATAATTCATTGGAGCCTGAAAGGTTCCATCGCCGTTCCCTATTAATTAGATACACCAATTGACGAGGTCACTGGCTACATCATATTGATTGTCATCATCAAAATCGCCAGCAACTATTTCTACATAAGGCCCGGAACCAATATTGTATTTGAGCCAGTAATTACTAGTTACTATGTCCAAATGAGTATCATAGTTAAAAATCCGCATTAAGTATCCTAGACAGATAGTTGCCCACCCCAAAGTTGTAGGAAGTAAAATAGTAATATAGAAACATTACTTGAAGCAGTATTAGTAGCTACTAAATCTTAAATTTCCATCTTTACTGAAATCAGCAGTTATTATATCTCTAGGATTAGTTCCCGCATTGTATTTGAGCAACGGTAAACATGTGTAAAACATCAAATGGTTAATCGATAAACAACCCAAGCTTTAAACAGCTGACTAAAAATCTTCACAGGAGGACACTACACTAAAAAATCACAATGTGCAAATCATACTAAATCCCATTTTAAACATTATATCTCTAATTCAGAGTTGTTCGCTCCATCATCCTTGAGCTCAACTGAATTCACTATAAGAGATGAATGCTTTAACTCTTCTAGTAAATGAAGAATTGCCATAGACAACAGGAAACTTGGAAAAGGACTAGGAACTACAAAGTTTGCACGAGGCGCATATTTAAAGGGCAAACCTTTGGAGCGATAACGCCTATTTTTAAGTTAACGGAACAGAGTATATTAAAAGTTAGTAAATGACTGCTCAAAAACTTCCCCATAAATTATATATGCTTGATTGGCATCAATATCACCAATTATAATATCATCTTATTATCTCCATTGATATCGCCTGCGGATGCAGCTGAATATCATGCCCTATCATCTAGATTAATGCCATCGATAGCAAAACCATTTTTGCCGTTTAAACTTGTTAAGTTAAATACACTCTGCGTCATAAAACCTTCTAAAATTAGTTGTTGAGAATTTACGCTAACACACTTTCCTGCTAAGATATTATATTTGTAAAACTGATAACTACTTTTGTTTCCTGGCAGTACTAGTCTCTACTAATCAAACAGCCAACTATAGTATTGCTCAAGCCTAAAACTCGGGCAGCAACCTTTAGCGGAGCTACTGTAACTTAAGCAATGAAACTTTACTTATAAATCGCAAAACATTTAAAATCTAAACCCAAAGCCAAACTTTTCATTTGATACTTAGTTTCAACCCAATCATCTGGCTTCCCTATAACGCTTTTAATCCCACTATTCTCTATCAATCGCTGTAGATAAAGAGCATAATCTCGATGATCAGTTGCAATTAAAATAGTGGAAGAAACGGCTTTTAGTTTATCTCTTAACAGATTTAGAAATTCCAAAGAGACTAGCCTGCGTTTATGATGTTTCTTTTTAGGCCAAGGATCGGGAAACAGTACATATATAGTTGTAAAGATATTACTAGGTACTTGCTTCAGTAAATCTCTTGCGTCTCCATTAAACAACACAATATTCTTTATATTATACTGCTTAATGGCCTTTAAAACATTTGCTATACCGTTTAAGTATACTTCGCAGCCAACAAATAACGTCTTCGGCTCTGAAAGGGCTCGCTTGATCATATGAGAGCCGTCGCCAAATCCTATTTCTAACTTCAGCTCATTATCAAGCGATATATATTTTTTAACATTTTGAGGATTTAAAGAAAATGCCACTAAATCCGAGCTAATTAACTCTTTTCTTGCTGTACCTTTCAGCCTATTCCTCCTTATAAAAGAAGGTAAATACCGAGGCTTATCAGTATATAGGATACCTTTTGCACACATTATTAACCTTTTGCCTAATCGTGATTTCCGCCAGGTTTAAGTTTTCTGGATCTGTCTTCATATAGTGAATTATTTCTGCTATCCAATCTGCTATTTCTACAAAATCTTCTCCTTGTAAGCCTCTAGTAGTGCATGCCGCAGTACCTAGCCTTATACCAGAGGTGACTGTTGGCTTCTGAGTATCAAATGGAATATTATTTTTATTACAGGTTAATCCAGCTCTTTCAAGTGATTCTTCTAGATCTTTACCGGTAAGTCCCTGCTTTTTTAAATCCATTATTAGCAAATGGTTGTCTGTACCATTTGTGACAATACTGCATCCTCTTTGAAGCAAATTATCTGCTAAAACTTTGCAGTTACCTACAACATTTCTAATATAGTCCTTATATTCAGGCTTTAATGCTTCAGCCAAAGCAACTGCCTTTGCAGCAATAACATGTATTAATGGACCACCTTGTAACCCTGGAAAAATAGCCGAATTTACCAGTTTAGCTATATCTTGGTGGTTAGTTAAAATCATCCCACCACGTGGTCCTCGTAATGTTTTATGCGTAGTGGTTGTAACCACATGAGCATATTTAAGAGGATTATCATAAATCCCTGCTGCAACCAACCCGGCAATATGCGCCATATCAACCATTAACCGCGCCCCAACTTGATCAGCAATTTCTCTAAATTTAGCAAAATCTATTTGCCTTGGATATGCAGAGTAACCAGCTATAATTAACTTCGGCTTGTGCTCCAGAACCAATTTTTTTATTTGATCATAATCAAGCAAAAAATTCTCAGGATTCAAAGTATAGTGCACAGCCTGAAACCATTTTCCAGACTGGTTGACAGGCGAGCCATGAGTTATGTGACCTCCGCAATCCAGCGAAAGACTCAAAACTGTATCCACAGGAGGCTTTAATAAAGCAAGAAAAACAGCTTGGTTAGCTTGAGATCCAGAGTGAGGCTGTACATTGGCAAATTGCGCGTCAAAAAGAATCTTAGCCCTTTCTATTGCAACATTTTCAATTTCATCAACATACTGACAACCACCATAATACCTCTTTCCAGGATACCCTTCTGCATATTTATTCGTAAGAATTGATCCTTGGGCTTCTAACACAGCTTTGCTAACTATGTTCTCAGAGGCAATAAGCTCCAATCCATCTTGTTGTCTGTCTAATTCATTTTGGATTTGCTGAAAAATAATAGGGTCAGCGTTAGCTAAAGGATTAGTAAAAAATGGTGATTTCGCCATGTATCACCTCAAAAAAGGAATTCTTGTGTATGGTACCCGCAGCCGGACTTGAACCGGCAAAAGACTACTCTCCACGGATTTTAAGTCCGTTATGTCTACCATTCCATCATGCGGGCAATTTCATTCAATACTGCCCCATTATCTATAAATACATTAACATTTCAATACCTTTTTATTGGATGATTAGTTTTTTTTCTATAAAGTAACTATTATACAAAAACATAAAACATGTGTAAATGATAGGAAAACTGACCGGAGAAATTTGCTTAATAGAGTCAGAGCAAATTATTATTGATGTAGCGGGGGTCGGATATGTACTTAATGTCCCCTCTTCAGCTCTGGCTGCTGTACAAATTGGACAAACGAAGTCTTTTTGGGTGTTTACTCAAGTAAAAGAAGGAGAAATAACTCTCTTTGGATTTACTTCAAAAGAAGAAAAACAATTATTTGAAACACTTATTACAGTCCAGGGAGTAGGCGGCAAGGTAGCTTTAGCCATTTTAAGTGCGATGACCTCTGCTATGGTAACTGCTGCAATTATAGCTCAAGATGTAAGTGCTTTTAAGAGGATCAGTGGCATTGGTCCTAAGCTTGCTGCTAGAATAGTTAATGAATTAAAGGATAAAAAAGCTTTGATGACAGGGACATATTCATTTATCAGCGCTACTACCCATCTTGAGGGTAGTCAAAGTATGGCTTTAGACGCCGCTTCAGTACTTGCTAATTTAGGTTTTGTTAAGTCTGAAGCCTTTAAAATTGCAGCGGAGATTTTAAAAAATGACGAGCAAGTTAGTTTGGAAGAATTAATCAAAAAATCATTGAACCAAATTACGAAAGCATCGAAATGAGACTTTTAATATTCACCATAATACTTTCTATTAGTTGTAAAGTTCTAGCTATTGAAATAGTAAGTGATCCGGAAGTTGAGGATATTATCAAAAAAATGTCTGAGCCAATATTTGAAGTTGCTGGGCTTGATAAATCTAATATTAAAATTACTCTTATTAAAGACAACAACATTAATGCATTTGTTTTAGATACTGGCAATATATTTATTAACTTAGGCCTCATTAGTGAAACAAGCAGTCCTGTAGAAGTCATGGGAGCGCTAGCTCATGAAACCGCATATATCACCTTGAATCATCACAACAAAATAGCAGAAGAGATAAGAGAAGTAATCAAAAAATCTCTCTTACCTACTATTTTTTCTATCGTTTATCGCATATTCAATAATGCAAGAGCATGCAGCTGACAAAACGGGGCAGCTATTTTTCTGAAGAAGCTAGGTATTCCAATCGAAGGACTAATAAACGTACTAAAAAAGATTAAAAGCAGTAATGTACAACTAGATACGGGTCTGTATAAAACCCACCCTGGTATTAATGAAAGAGTTAATTATATATGTTAAAAACACTAATCTTTTGTTAAATAATAGAAGCTTTCTACACTCTTATAATATGGTGAAAGCTAAAGTTATAGGCTTCATTTGGGATAGGGAACAAGTACTGTGTACTTATAATTATGAATCTAGTGAAAGCATATATGCTAAATGTGTTGCAGATTATAGAAAACACAACATAAAAGCAAGTTTAGAAAAGCTTGATAAATTAATTAGGAGTTATCAAAAAAACCCTTATTTCTACGAGCTCAAAGCTCAGATTACGCTTGAAAATAGTGAAATAGTTCATGCTATATCTCTCTATAAACAAGCAGTAGATTTATTACCTGAATCTGATCTCCTGAAGAAAGAGTTAATTTCTGCCTTGCTTACTTCACCTACTCAGAGTGACTGGAAAAAGGCTGAAAATTTGTTAAGTCAATTTAACGACAAAAAAGTCGATGGTTTTGTTTTAGAAAAAACAGCTTTAACAAAAGCCAAACTAGGACATAGATTAGAGTCCTACATATATTCAGCAAAAGCCGCTCTCTTTTTTGAAGATAAAGCAAAAGCAAAACGTTTTTTAAAACTGTTACAGAGCAAAAAGGACCGTTATCAAAAAATACAAGAGGATATTATTGATATAGAAGAGTCTCTAAATAATACTCCCTAATTAGGTGTAAAAACCTGGAACGAGAGTTTAAAAATCATCATTTATAGAGTACAGAAACATCTTGCTGATTTATCTCTTCTAAATGGTTTCGCCTAATACCAAGAAAATAATCTTCATCTCTTGAAATCTCAAATTGTTCTTTAAGCTATTGCGGAGATCTGCTCTCTCTTAGCACCTATTAATATCTCTAGCATTTTCTAACTAGCATTTTAACACCCATAACCCGCAATTATAGCCTCTGATTGTTGTTTATACCTTCATTGATAGCATCAGGGTACACCACCACCAAATGAGTTAGCAAAATACGCTTGATGTACCTTATCTTTAAAACCTGAGTTTTGGATAAGAACAGTTAAAGAAAGTGGTATTTAGAGATCTGAATAAGGTACTATATGTTTATTTTTG
>JALDTH010000044.1 GCA_030073355.1 Candidatus Midichloria sp.
TAAACATATAGTACCTTATTCAGATCTCTAAATACCCCTTTCTTTAACTGTTCTTATCCAAAACTTAGGTTAATTATATCTTGATATCTTGTTTTCCATCTTGATTTAGATCATCTACTGCTACCATAGTTAGGAGTGTTAGCGTGTAGGAAAACAGCCTGCTTAAAAGCTCCCCCTCTATTTCCAAGCAATATAGGAATCGTATTAGAGTCAAAGTTATTATTTACTATATCGCTATCTTGCATCGTGATCGAAATCACTAATGTCCACTCCTGTAGCTCCAGTACCAACGCTATAAGAAACGTTAAGTTGAAAGGTTCCATTGCTGTTTCCCAAAAGTACTGAGGTCGTATTTGAGCCTTGATTAGCAGTAACTATACTACTGCTCTGCTATTCCATGAGGATAGTTACCGACACTATAAGGGACAGTATAAGGGATAGCACTTGTAAAGGTTCCATCTCCATTATCTATTAGTATAGAAATTGTAGAGGAAAGGAATTAGTAATGGCCATGTCTAACCTGTACCATCGTGATTAAAATCATTTGCTACAATTTCTATCTAGCCACTGCCTGTGTTATAAAAAACAGCCGGCTTAAAGTTCCATCGCCATTGCTGGTTAAGACAGACACTGAATTTGAAGTCCGATTAGTATTGATTAGTATTGGCTAAATCCTTGTTTGCCGTCTCCATTGAAATCTCCTATTGCTATGTAATATGGGTTACTACCAACATTATAAAATAAATGGACCGAAACATACCAGAACCATTTCCTAACAGTATAGATACTGTATTTGAATTACAATTTGTGTTAGCTATATCTAATTTTCCATCAGTTATTAGAATTACCCACAATTCTACCACTGGGCTGTTTTCAACATTAAAATTAGCCGCAAAAGAAAACATGTTACTCATTTTTTACCTTCCTGTATTGAGGAGTTGATATACTGAGGCTGTAGTATATTTTGTTAGTGATGCAACAGGATTTTGAATATTGCTAGGTATTTAGTCCTTGACATTTTGGGAGTCAAACTATAATGTTGCATGACCTTATTAAGCGTTTATTAAATTTATGGCGAAGAAAAATACAGTATTAGTAAGATTAGCAAGCAGCGCAGGCACTGGTTTCTTTTTAGTGAAAAAGAAGAACCCTAGAAAATTGACCAAGAAATTAAATTTCAAGAAGTATGACCCTGTGGCTCGTAAACACGTATTGTTTGAAGAAAAGAAATTGTAGGTAGAAAATTGGTAAATACTTAAGTGTTAAATTCTCAAAAAAATTTAATAGAATTACAGGCAGTAAGTAAGAGTTTTCCGCAAGGGCAAAGTTCTTATACAGTTTTTGAGAATATTAATTTTATTGTTAGGAAAGGAGAGATAGTCTCTATTGTTGGGCATTCTGGCTCTGGCAAAAGTACCTTGCTTCATATATTAGGCCTCATAGATTTACCAACGTCTGGTCGAGTTTTAATAGGAGATAAAGAATGCTCTTCTTTGAGTGATCATGAGCTCACCGAGCTACGCAAGAAACATCTTGGGTTTATCTACCAATTTCATCATCTGTTGCCAGAATTTTCAGCAATCGAAAATTTAAAAATAGCTAATATAGTTGCAAGCGAAAATCAGCTTGTGAAGTCAGAGTTAGAACTTTTGAAACTATTAGGTAGGTTTGGATTAAAAGATAAAGCAAATAATTATCCCTCACAGCTTTCTGGAGGGGAGAGGCAGAGAGTTGCAATCGCAAGAGCCATGGTAAATAGACCCAAAGTTATTTTAGCTGACGAGCCAACTGGTAATCTTGATCAATATAACGCTAATATAGTTTTAAATTTACTCTTAGAAAATGCTAGAAAGGAAAATATAGCAACCATTATTGTGACACACAACATGGAATTAGCTAAAAAAACTGACAAAGTTTTTTTATTAGAAAACAAAGAAGTGGGGATTATCAAATGAGTAGAGACGTAACAAGTTCAATGGAGAGTTTAGAAGATCTTACTGATGTCGCTCTTAGACCAAAGAATTTAGCTGACTTTATTGGACAAGAGAAATTAAAAGATAATTTAAATGTATTCATAACGGCAACCAAGCTCAGAAAAGAGCCACTTGACCATATTCTCTTTTATGGACCCCCAGGCCTTGGTAAAACTACGCTGTCGCAAATTGTTGCCCACGAGCTAAAGGTGAATATTAGGGTAACATCTGGCCCGATGATCTCAAAGGTGGGAGAGTTAGCCGCAATTTTAACTAACCTACAGCAAAACGACGTATTGTTCATAGATGAAATCCATAGGCTGAGTGCTTCAGTTGAAGAGCTGCTTTATCCAGCTATGGAGGATTACGTAATAGATCTAATTATTGGTGAAGGACCGGCTGCCAGAACGGTAAAGATTAATTTACCACCGTTTACCTTAATCGGCGCAACGACTAGGATGGGATTGCTCTCTAATCCTCTGCGTGATCGGTTCGGTATTCCACTTAAATTAGAATTTTACTCTATAGGTGAGTTGATAAAAGTTATAATAAGGGGGGCTACTCTTATTAAGATCGGTATAAGCCAAGAGGCTGCAGAAGGGCTTGCTAAATCTTCAAGAGGAACTCCCAGGATTGCAATGCGTCTACTTCGAAGAATCAGGGATTTTGCTCATTATGACAACAAGAGTGTGGTTGATACGGCAATGGTAAAAAGTGCGTTAGTTGCACTTGGGATTGACGCGCTTGGTTTGGATAGATTAGATTATAGTTATATCAATTATATAGCTAGAAATTATAAAATCGGCCCGGTGGGGATTGAAACCATTGCTGCTGGCCTATCAGAGGATAGGGATACTATTGAGGAAGTGATTGAACCTTACTTAATGCAAATCGGCTTTGTTGCGAGGACTCCAAGGGGTAGGGTGCTAACAGAGACTTGCATACAATATATAAATAACGATGAATCTCAGGGTGTCGTATTGATTGTTTAAATTTTTTAATGATATGATTTCGATATTAAACTAAACATAATATACTTATAATAATTACATGGTATATTTCGCCACAGCTTTTGCGATAGTGATGTAGACTATTGGGATTTATTTTTGTAAAATCACCCTTCACTAATTATAATTATTTAGAAGAGGTGGGATGTACTTATTTAAGATTGTTATTAGTTTTACTTTCTATAAATCTTACAATAAATAAAGCAGTTGCTGCAGAAAGCGATTATCTTCATTATACTAAAGCTATCAATTTTTACGAAGAGAGATATAAGTTACCTTGTTAAGGCTAAAGACCTCCTCGGTTGAAAATTGGTATGCGCTCCAAATTACCGTAAATGCGCTGAGTATTATAATTAGTCTACTTCTCCACTCTGATAATTGTAAGCCAGAAATTAATTTTTTGTTTTGTGAACCAAGGTATAGGCCTAATACTGCAAAGCATAGCCCGAGAAAGATTATCGATGAGAATTTACTGATCGCACTATGCCTATCAAGATACCTACACTACAACTAAAGAATTCCTATTAGTTGACGCTTTTAGCCAAATTGGAATAAAATATAGGGTCCATATTAGAAAATATAGGGTCCATATTAGAAATGCGGAACCCAGCCATATCAGTGTTGATTATTATGCAACTTGCAAGAATTATCGGTAGATTCGAATAAAAAAAGTAGCCAAACATGCAACTCTTGTGCATTGAAGGCGCTGCGGCTCCATGCATATATTCCTAATCCTCCAATTGTAAAGAATAGTAGTGAGCTAATTCTAGCTAAGATTACTCTTTCCTTATGTTTTGCCTCATTTAGGGGCCGCAAAAAATAGCTTTTCCTCCTTTGATGCGGCCCTCATATTTTTTCTTATAATCTTTTGGTAAGTTCATTGGGTAATACTTTGTATAAAAGCCTTGGCCTAGCCTTACATTCTTGAAAATGTATAAAGAGCCGATATGATTCTTGCTAAGGGCGGATGTAAGGCTTCTAACTCATATGTTTTGTTTTCCAGCCATTCAAATCCTGTTGCTATATGTTGCAGTTCATAAATTGATACCGCGGTATCTTTAAGTGACTCAAAAGCTCTGATTGTTCCGAAGCTTAAGAGGACTAACGCAAGTAATAAAGGTAAACGTTTTTTAATTAAAAATACCATATAAATAAAATCTTGACTTATAGTGATTTTTTTATTACTCACTATCAACCATTAAATTTTTTGGCCGAGTAGCAAAGTGGTAATGCAATGGACTGCAAATCCTTCATATGTCAGTTCGATTCTGACCTCGGCCTCACCAAAATACTGTTTCAAAATACAAATTTCTTTTGCAAACAACTTAAATATATTGTTTTATCTCCTTTAAGTTGAGTGAATTTATAATTTTATCTATGAACAATAAAGATAATTGGCTATGGAGTTTTTGAAAAATCTCGGAACAAAGATCAATAATAGTACTTATATTTAGTATATCTAAGCCAAATTTAGTGCTAATGTATACTTCGTTAACTCCGGAGGATACTAGCGCTATAGTTGCAAGGCTCCAGTCTATGTCAATTCCCTATAGTGTTGAATCTGATAGCGGACAAGTAAAGGTGCCAGCAGAGAAAGTTTTATCTCTGAGGATGAGCTTGGCGCAAGAAGGTTTACCTTCTTCTGGTCAAGTCGCTGGATATGAACTCTTTGATAAATCAGATGCTTTTGGAGCCTCACAATTTGTTTATAATATTAACTAGTAAGGGCGCCGCTTGAAGGAGAATTAGCGAGGACAATTTCCAGTTTAAGTCTGATTGTCTCTACAAGAGTTCATCTTGTTTTGCCCAAAAAAGAGTTATTCTCTAAGAATGCTTCTACCTCTTCTGCTTCTATAGTGGTCAAAATTAAAGGAGCGCAGCAACTTAGCAAAGCAGAAATAGCTGCAATTGCTCATATAGTCGCTACAGCCGTTTCCGATTTGAAACTTAGTAAATATTACCATAGTAGATGATAAAGATAACCCTTTAAAGTTAAGCTCAGAAAATGGTGATTTTATGGTTGGTGGAATTATCGATAGCGCTACCGAATATAAAATTAATATGGAAACCAGGTTAACTAAGATAATAGAAGATTTAGTTTCTAAATCAGTTGGTTTTGGTAAAGTTAAAGCTAATGTCTCTGATGATATAGATTTTGATAGGGAAGTGATAAACTATGAAACATATGACACAGAAGGGCAGGTTATAAGGTCGCAGCGCACTAGTTCAGAGAACAATAAAGATAATGAAAAAATGAAAGATGTTAGCGTTGCTAACAATATTCCAAATGGTAACCAGCAGACTCAGTTTTTTGGAAAGGAAAAGGTGCGAACTGATAATATAACAAATTTATGAGATCTCTAAAAAGTTGGTAATAAGATTAGTGAGCAGGGTCGCATAAAGAGCCTTTCAATTGCGGTTCTTGTTGATGGTGTGTATTATAAAAGATGATAAGGGGCAACTTGTATATAGCGAACGTCCAGAGGAAGAGATGACTAAATTGAAGGCTCTGGTTACTTACGCTGTTGGTCTTGATTTAGATAGAGGAGATAAGTTAGAATTAATTAATCTACAATTCATTAATGAGGTTGAGGATACTGTGGGCAGATGATGGCTTCATGGCTTGGATTAAAGGAGACGCTGCTAAGGGTCTAATCCAGACCTTAATCATTGGAATTGTACTAATAAATAATGGTTATTATGATTTCTAGAATAATTACGGCCAAATTAGCAAGTAGAGACCGAGATGAGGAAAAGATAATGCACAAGAAGGTGAAGAATCTACCGAGCCTAAGCAATTTGAGGTTGTCTCTGCCGATGGAGTAAAATATGCAAGTGTTGCTAAGTACTTAAATGATACGGTTGAAAATCATTTAGATGAAGCAGTAGGGGTTATAAAAAATTGGTTATATAACTAAGTTAAGTGGAACAGATAAAGCAGCAATATTATTGCTGTCTTTAGATACTGATATAGCAGCGAGATTGATTCAGGCCCTTGAAGGTTCTGAGGTACAGGAAATTTCTCAGGCTATGGCTAATTTAGGCAAAATTCCATCATAAGTTACTGAGCAGATTGTTATTGAATTTGCTCATCAAATGAACGAAACTCTTGCGGTCAGGTCATAGGAAATTTTACTAGCACAGAGAAATTCTTACGCAAAGTATTAAGCGATGATAAAGTCCAAATTATTGAGGAGATTATAGGACCCATCGGTAAAAATGTTTGGGATAAGTTAAATAAGGTCCAACCACGCATATTAGCTAATTTCTTAAAAAATGAACGCCCGCAGAGACGGCTGCATTAATTATTAGTAAACTGCAGTCTTTTACTGCAGCTAAAGTACTTTCGATATTGAATTCTGAATTTGTAAGTGAAATCTTAACCAGGATTTTATCTATGGAAACAGTAAAAAAGGAAGTATTGGATAATGTCGAAAAAACAATAAGACATCATTTTATTGGCGATGTTTCTAAAATTAACCAAAGCGATAATAATTATATAATAGCTGAAATAAGTCATGAAGTTGCTGGTAAAGTTCGTAAATTGATGTTTACTTTTGATGATTTGGTCAAGATTGAATCAAGCAAAATCCAAGAGCTAATTAAAATTCTGGATAAAAGCCAGCTCGCTCTAGCGCTTAAAGAATCTTCTGAGGCTATTAGGCAATTAATTTCAAGCTAATATGTCACAAAGAAGAGCGTATAAACTTTTGCTAGAGGAAATAGATAGCCTGGGTGAGGTTAAGGCAAAAGATATTGATGAAGCTAGATCTTATATTGTTCGTACTGCAAATATTAGATTTATCAAAGTTAGAACTTGTGGAAACAGAAGCTATACAAAAACCTCAGAAAGCTGAAATAAGGGTTACAGAAACAAAAGTAGAAACACAGCTACACTATAGACCGTTGCGGTAATTGGTAATTAAACGAGAAGCCTTTCTTTCAGGTAAGAATGAAGCTATGAAAGAGATCGAATCTCAAAAAGCCGCGGTATATGATCAAAATTTATTGTCGATTATAGACTCTTTAAAGGAGAAATTTAATGAATTAAGCTCTAAGCTACAAAATAGACAAGAGCATAGAAGCTATGCATGGCTATTGCAAAAAAAATAATCGAAAAATCTGTGAAAAATACCAGCCTTAATTTGATAAAAAGTTTTTTAGCTGATCAATCACCTAAGCTTTATTCTGAGAATCTCATTACTATAAAAGTTGCTCCTGAGTACGTCGAAGACATAAGATAATATATTGAGGAAGTAGTACATAGAAAGAACCATGCTATGGAAGTTGATATAGTAGGGATTGGAGTAAGTTATTAATTCAATTAGAT
This sequence comes from Candidatus Midichloria sp., assembly GCA_030073355.1. Taxonomy (GTDB): domain Bacteria; phylum Pseudomonadota; class Alphaproteobacteria; order Rickettsiales; family Midichloriaceae; genus Midichloria. The sequence continues at coordinate 7,311 of JALDTH010000044.1, forward strand.
AGATTGTTGAGCAATTATTATGCGAAAAATCTAGACAGCGAGAGTTATGTAACTCATTCTATAAGTAATAATTAAAAAAGAGAGTTTAAAAATGCAAGATAATGAAAAAAATGTGACACAAGAAATTAATTTGCAAGCGGTATATGATATCCCTTTGCAAGTGCGAGTCCGTTCTTGGGGGTACTGATTTAAAATTAAATCAAATACTGAAATTAAGCAGAGGAGCAGTAGTTGAGTTAGATAAAAAAGTTGGGGATCCAGTAGATCTATTCGTGTGGGTGATAGATTAGTTGCAAAAGGAGAGATAGTGTTTGTTAGTTGATAATAAAGTTGGAGTAACATTGACAGAGCTTGCCAAATCAGAGCAATTATCTTAAAAGACTAGTAGTGCTTGTTATTAAAGTTAAATAATGGTTTGGATAACAGAGAAATCTAACGGTAATGCTGAGATAATAAATCTTTTAGATGCTAGCTCTAGTTCCTTTTCTACAGGCTCCTCAGTTATCGGCCTTGGAAATTTTGATGGAGTTCATTTAGGGCATCAAGAAATAATAAAGAATTGTATCTATTTTGCTAAACTCTTAGATGCTAGGCCTATTATTGTTTGCTTTCTGCCTCATCCGGTCTCGCTTATAAGACCTGAGTCATATTTAGGCCTTATTGAGTGTTATGAAGATAAAGTAAATAAATTGTTAAATTTAGGTATTGCAAGTGTTGTCAACCTAAGATTTGATCTAATTTTTGCTAAACTTCCAGCTCATGAGTTCATAAATTTATTATTTAAAAGATTTAATCCTAAAAAAATTATTACTGGAAGCAACTTTTTTTATGGCCATAAAAAAAGTGGTAATGTAGCAACTCTGCATCTAGAGGCTTCTATATATGGTTTTTCTTATACCCCAATCCAGCAGGTATTCTTTGAGGGTATGGCTATTTCTTCTTCGTTGGTAAGAGATGCTTTAAGCAAAGGTTTTATCGAAAAGGTAAAGAAGCTACTGGGGGATACTAACTATAGTTTAAATGGTACAGTAACCAAAGGCAGCCAAATTGCTAGTAGTAAATTAGAAATTCCTACTGCCAATTTCGCTTGGCCTGCTGAGCTTTTTCAGGTGAAAGCAGGAGTTTATTTAAGTAAAGTCTGTGTAGATAATGTATTTTATTTTGGATTAACTAATATAGGACATAAGCCCTCTTTAACTGAGAATAATAAAGTTTGGGTTGAAACCCATCTTTTTGATTTTAAAGGAGATTTATACGGACTCACAATTAAAGTTGAGTTGCTTTCTTTTTTAAGACCAGAAAGGAAATTTACTAGCTTAGAAACTCTGAAAGCTCAAATTGATGCTGATATAAGGTTGGCTAGACACCTGATGAATTTTGGCTTGGAAAGGTATAATTAATCTGCTAAATCGGTGTTATCGCTTCAAGATAGATCTTTTATACAAATTTCGGTGAAGAATAACTCTTTTTTACCATCAGTTTGGAGTAAGTAGGTTTGAGTTTATTTTTCCATGAGAGAGAGGGTTTGTTGGGTTTGAAGACATAAGCCAAG
>JALDTH010000045.1 GCA_030073355.1 Candidatus Midichloria sp.
AAAAATAAACATATAGTACCTTATTCAGATCTCTAAATACCCCTTTCTTTAACTGTTCTTATCCAAAACTCAGGTTTGCAGAGCAGAGAAAGACTTCTGTAGAGAGGCATTATTAATTACAGTAAGAAATGTGTAGCCCTTTGATGAGTAGAAGATTTGATGGCGAATTCAGTGATTTTCATTTTTTAAAAAAAATTAATAATACTTTTATTGACTAATAAAAAACTCGCCGTTACCCTAGACTAAATACAATACTTATAAGTAAGTTAGGTCATGGCAGTTACTCAATAATTTACCATATGATTGTGAGTTACTTTCTGAAAATATTCATTCATTTAGCTCATCAAAAATATTCAGAAAGTTTTGCACTGCTACCTTCTCTTTCTTTCAAAATGATCGAAGAATTAAAAATTAAACCTACTTTTGATCCAACAGTTTTGATCAAAGTTTTTAGTCAGACAATAGTGAATTCTATAAAACCAGAAAAGTCAGTGGCTTATTTATATACAGCAACTTGGTACTTGGTCGTCACTATAAAATCCCGTATTTATTTTAATGCCTATAATATAAAGGATAAAAGATTTAAAGATAGTGAGTGGGTAACCTATCCATTTTTTTCATTGATAAAGGGTTACTACTTACAAAGTAGCGAGGTGATGAAAAATTTCGCGGAAGCAATACTCGTAGATAATTTAAAAGATAAGCATAAATTATCGTTTTATACTAAACAGTTAGTAGATGCCTTGCCTCCAGTAAATTTTCCATTTTTAAATCCTGAAGTTATAAGAGAAACTATGAATAGTTATGGTTAAAACCTTATTAATGGAGTGGAAAATTTTCTAGAAGAGATTAAAAGAGGATGTGAAACTGTAAAGTTCCTAATCCCAACCACGGATTTGAATAGTTTTTCAGTTGGAGAGACCCTTGCAATCACTCCAGGTCAAGTAGTTTTTGAGAGCAAATTGTTCCAGCTAATACAATATGAAGCAAGCACAAAAGAGGTATTTAAAAATCCTATTCTTATTGTGCCGGCATGGATAAACAAATACTACATATTAGACCTACAGCTACATAATTCCTTAGTAAAATAGATAGTTGATCAAGGCTATACTGTCTTTATAATCTCGTGGATTAACCCAGATGCTACATTTGCTAATAAATCTTTTGAGGATTACATGATAACAGGAGTTCTAACTGCAATTGAAAAAGCCAAAGAGATAAGTAAAGTGGAAAGCCTAAGCTGTGTGTGGTATTGTTTAGTAGGAATGCTAAGCAGTAACTCTCGCTTATTTAGCTGCCCAAAATAAACTGCATAATTATGTTAATTCTGCCACATTTTTGACTACCTTAGTTGATTTTAAAGAAGCAGGAGATATAGCTACTTTTATTGATGAGCAAACAATTAGAATTACTTGACAGCATAATGAAAAATGCTGGCTATCCTAGATGGCTACTATATGGCGCTTTGCTTTAGTATATTAAGGTCTAATGACATGATTTGGAGCTATTATATAAATAATTATCTGCCAGGCAAAAAACCTCAAGCATTTGATATGTTGCACTGGAACTCAGACTCGACAAGAATGCCTTATGCTATGCATTCCTATTACTTACGCAAGCTTTACCTAGAAAACTCTTTAAGTAAGGCAGGAAGTATTTATAATTAATAGAATCGGAATAGATCTGTCAAAAATTGTCCCAACTTATGTATTGGCTACAAAAGAAGATCATATAGCACCTTGGCAATCGGTTTATTTAACTTCCAATATTGGTAAAAATTGTTTCGTATTAGTGGGCTCAGGACACGTCGCTGGCATAATCAATCCTCCGAATAAAAATAAATATTCCTATCGAATAAATTAAAGTCGATACCTAGATCCTGAAGAATGGCTCAAAACTTCCAGAGAAATAGCTGGATCTTGGTGGCCTCATTGGTTAAATTGGGCTTCTGCTCTAAATAACGAAAAAATACCCTGCCGACAAATAGATAAGAAAAATATTATAGAAAAAGCTCCAGGACGATATGTTAAGGTAAAATAAGACAACCTTGAGTTTCTTTTTCAAAGCAGAGTGCGTAATTTTTCTTGCAACCACAAGAAATAGTTACTGATTATATCCATTGTCCGGCATTAAAGAAGGTGTTGGTTTCATCGTTAGTCTTAGTGACGATTGTTTCTGCAATTGCAGGAATTTTCTCGCTTGTTTATTTTTTTATCATGTTAAAATATTCTTTCCTTGTTAATTTAGTATTTGGTTTATGAGTTTAGCATATAGTATTATCGATCATGAATATGATGTTGTGATCGTTGGAGCTGTAGGGGCTGGACTACGAGCCACATTTGGCATGGCCGAAAAGGAATTAGACTGCGTGTATTACTAACTAAGGTTTTTCCGACTAGAAGTCATAACTGTAGCAGCACAAGGGAGTATCAGCGCAGCCCTTGGTAATATGGGAGAAGATGATTGGCGCTGGCATATGTATGAAAGGGTCAGATTGGCTTGGCGACCAAGATGCAATAGAATATATGTGTAAAAATGCTAAGGACGCTATTATTGAGCTGGAGCATTATGGAGTGCCTTTCTCAAGAACCAAAGAGGGGGAAAAATATATCAAAGATCATTTGGCGGAATGACCACCCATTATGGAGATGGAAAAGCTGCGCAAAGAACATGTGCGGCAGCCGATAGGACAGGTCATGCATGCTGTATTACATACCCTTTATCAACAGTCTTTAAGAGTGCAAGCCGAGTTTTTTATTGAGTATTTTTGCCTAGATCTCCTTATGGATAAGGGAAGGTGTGTGGGAGTGATTGCATATTGTTTAGAAGATGGCATAACAACTACATAGGTTCAAATCGCATATTGTAGTTATTGCGACAGGCGGCTATGGAAGAGTATATTTTTCAGCGACTTCAGCCCACACCTGTACTGGTGATGGGAATGCAATGGTTTTAAGAGCTGGGCTTGCACTTGAAGATATGGAGTTCGTACAATTTCATCCAACCAGTATATATGGGGGATGCTTGATCACTGAGGGTGCGAGAGGTGAAGGTGGCTATTTAATTAACAGTAATGGTGAACGGTTCATGGAAAGATACGCACCTAGTGCTAAGGATCTTGCCTCTAGAGATGTAGTGAGTCGCGCCATGATAATTGAAATAAAAGAAGGTAGAGGCTGTGGACCTAAGAAAGATCATATACACCTTGTATTGTCGCATCTTGATCCAGAAATCATCCACGAAAGGTTGCTAGGTATTTCTGAAACAGCAAAAATTTTTGCAGGTGTCGACCTGACTAAACAACCTATACCAGTGCTTCCAACAGTTCACTATAATATGGGTAGAATACCAACTAATTATCATGGCGAAGTTCTTACTAAAAAGTGGAAGAAATTTGAACCAGTTCCTGGACTAATGGCAATAGGAGAAGCTGCATGTGTATCAGACAGAGTACACGGGGCAAATAGACTTAGATCAAATTCGCTGCTTGATTTAATTGTATTTGGACGAGCAGCGGCTATCAAAGCTGTAGATTTACTTAGGCACTCAAGCAAGACTCATGAAAAATTAAAGCCGGATTTAACAGAGAAAACTATTCAGCACTTTGATGAGATCAGACATGCTAATGGCAAATTGCCTGCTGCTGAGATACGTGCACATATGCAAGAAGTAATGCAAACCTATGCTGCAGTTTTTAGAACTGAAGAGACACTTAAATTAGGCTGTGAAAAAATGAAAGTAGTTTTCAATTCCTGCTCGGATGTTATGATAAGTGATCGTTCTCTGATATGGAATAGCGATCTAGTTGAAGCTTTAGAGCTAGACAACTTGAGGCTACAAGCGTTGGTTACCATAAATGCTGCATTAAATCGCCAAGAAAGCCGTAGTGCGCACGCAAGGGAAGATTATAAAGTGCGGGATGATGAAAATTGGATGAAGCACACTACAATTAGCTTAGATACTGAGACAGGAAAAGTCAAAATAGACTATAAGCCTGTTACTCTTACAACTTTAAGTGATGAAGTAAAAGCAGTTCTTCCTAAGAAAAGGGTATACTAGATTTTTGTGTATCTAAGTGGTTATGATTTGACTTAGACCTTATGCAAATCTTTTAGTGATAGGGCCGATTTATGCTTTCATTGTAGAGCTTAGCTCCACACCTTAATTAGTCCGCTATATACTCTTATTTACTCATTCCTTTAGTTTCTTGTTTTAGGACGACTTGACCTTGTTCTGGCTTATCTGGTGCTTTAGTAGAGTCATTGATTGCGACAACGAGATCTTAGCTTACGGTAGAAACTAAAGAAGCGAGCTCTGGTTTAGGACCCTGTTGTTGTTCTTGTGGTCCTTGATCTTTGCTGCTAGTTTTTTCTTGGGTATTTGCTCTTTTGCGGTTTTCCCCTAGAAAATATTCTTTATTGCTGCTATATCTATTCACTAGCTGTTGCAAACTTTCCATAATCTTCTTAAAAATCCCAGTGACATTCTAAATAAAATTGTCCATGAGCTGTGCGAAATTATCAAGCGGGCTTTTTTTGCTTCTGGGTTGGTTGCTGATCCATGCTTTGAGCATTTCTTTGCTCAACTTTCTGTAGAGTATTTTCAATATTTGAATTATGAAATTTACTTTTTTTGTCGTCTGGTAGAGTATAAATTAGGTGATTAACGAACTCACGGGCATGGTCTCTCTAAGTTCTAGGCTTTTATCAAAAGCTTGGGTTAGAGCGGTTTCGTATCTTGCAAGGAGTGAAGAATTATCACTGTTTATGCTAAGTGATACATAGCGGCTAAATTCTTGTAAATTTGGAAATTCTCTGCTGATATTCTTTTGCTCATAAAACTTATTGATAGCTTCAGCTACATATTTTTTTAGAATTTTCATCTTTCATTTTTTATACCTCTTAAAATCAAATGTAATATAACCGTTATTATGTATAAAGCAATAGTAATTTACACTCTAGATTGCGTACAACATCTTTAAGCCGAGAGAGCTACGGAAATAAAGGAATACTTATTTTTTATTTTTCTGAATGATCTTGCAAATTCTAATGAAGAGATATATATTGATGCTATAATTCAAAATTAATTGGGTATATATCATGAATTATAGTAAAATGGGTACTAATAGCTTTACAGCGACCAGAATTGGTGTTTTGGATGCTGGGTTACGCTCTTATATGGTTGCAGTTTACAAGCATATGTCAATTGCATTAGGTTTAACTGGTTTAATCGCATTTTTAGTGTCATCTTCTCCAGAGCTTATGAATCTAATCTTCGGTAGTCCTTTAAGGTGGGTTGTTATCTTTGCCCCCCTGGGGATGGTGATTTTTATGAACACGAGATTTGTGTACATGAGTAATGAAGGAGCACGTGTATCTTTATGGGTCTATTCAGCTTTAATAGGAGCCTCTATGGCTTCATTATTTTGGCTCTATACTGGTACCAGTATTGCTAGGACTTTCTTTATTACTGCTTCTGCTTTTGGAGCTATGAGCATTTATGGTTATGCTACAAAAAAAGATTTATCCACAATAAGTTCTTTATTCATGATGGGCCTTATTGGTATTATTATTGCGTCCTTTGTTAACTTGTTCATGCAAAGCAATACGATGTCCTTTATTATTTCAATAGTTGGAGTTGGAGTGTTCTCCTTCTTAACTGCTTATGAAGCTCAAAGATTAAAAAGCATATATTATCAAATTGCCAATGATTCATCTGCGGCTGAGAAGATTGCTGTATTCGGTGCTTTAGGCCTCTATATGGATTTTATAAATCTATTTATTAGCTTCTTGCACTGCTTTGGTGAAAGGCGTAATTAAAACAGCTCATTAGACAAATGCAAATCCCAATTACGAAAGTAGGTGGGATTTTTTTATCTTTGATATTTTGTTATGAAATATAGACTAGCCAAATTTATTTCCCATTCTGGATACCGCTCAAGAAGAAAAACAGAGGAATTAATACTAAGCGGCCGGGTTTTGGTTAATAACGAAATTATAGTAGATTGTGCATTTTAGTTGGACCTCAAAGACAAAGTTTTAATTGCAGGTCAAGAAATTAGCTTTATTAATCAGCCTAGGTTATAGGTTTATCATAAACCAAAAGGTATTATTACTACCCATAATGATCCACAAAATTGGTCAACTGCATTTTCCCAACTGCCTCCAAATTTACTACAAGTAATATCAATTGGTAGGCTTGATTATAATACTGGAGGGCTCTTATTGTTAAACAATATTCCAATAATAAACAAGATTAAACATCGTGGTATAAAAGTTTAATTATTGAAAAAACAATGTGATAACCCTTGAGTTTCACTTACTGAAGGAAAAAACCAAAAATACGGGCGATAATGGGAGCACTTCGGCTTTCAAGTCAATAGACTGATCAGATTAGAATATGGGAATGGGAAATTTGCTTGAATGACTTAGCAAAAAATTCAATAATATAAGTTGATTCAAAACTTTTTGAGAAATACCTTACAAGCAAATGAAAAAAACAAAAGATATAAAGTACAGTGCTGGTCATAAAAAGTGGGACGGTCGATATGGCACTATAATAGCAGCGTTTGTTATAATATTAGCTAGCTCGATCATAATAAGAAATGGTTTAATTAATATACAAAGCTTTTAGTATATAATACTCTAGGGAAGCAACGGCAAGCCCAAGCATTGGAGCACGTGTAAGATGGTCAATATAGCAGCAATGAGGCTTATTTTATAGAAAAAGTACTGAGAGTTGTTGCAAACGTTGACTACTATATAGAAAAATAACTCTATGCGATGACAAAATGTAATTTATCGGAAATGCAAGATATCGCTATAACTTTAGCAAAAAAAGCAAAAAGAGGCACAGTAATGTGTCTGTTTGGTAATTTAGGGGCAGGCAAGACTACCTTTTCTAAAGCGTTGATAAAAGAGCTAACTGGTAATGAAGAAGCAACTAGCCCAACATTTAATATTGTACAAACTTATGAGGGCAAAAATAATCATGTCTCTCATTTTGACTTATATAGAGTAAAAAATTTAGAAGAGCTGAATTATATAGGACTAAATGAAGCTTTAGATTCTAGTATTTCTATCATAGAATGGCCTGAAATTGCAGCAAATATGTTGCCAAGTGATGCGATAAAGGTGTATATCAACTTTACTGATGTTCCAGATCAAAGAATAATAAGTATCTCTTATAAATTATGAATAAAAAAGTTACTAAAAACGATGCTCTTGAAGCAATTAAAACTATTTTAAAATGGATAGGAGAGGATCCAACAAGAGAAGGTTTAATGGAGACTCCTCTACGGGTAGTTGAAAGCTATGAGGAGTATTTTAGTGGCTATAAACAAGACCCAAAGGAAATATTAAATGTTTCTTTCTCAGAAATTGCTGATTACAAAGAAGTTATTATTTTGAAAGATATAAGATTTGAGTCGTTTTGCGAACACCATATGGCGCCTATTATAGGAGTCGTGCATATTGCTTATCTGCCTAATAAAAAAGTAGTAGGAATTAGTAAATTAGCTAGATTAGTTAAAGTGTTTTCAAAAAGGCTGCAAATCCAAGAAAGAATGACTGCTCAAATTGCGCATGCTATTTTTAATGAATTAGAGGCTAAGGGAGTTGGAGTGGTAGTTGAAGCAGAGCACCACTGCATGACTATAAGAGGAGTTTATAATACTTCCTCCAAAATGCGTACTCAAAGCTTTTTGGGAGAGTTAAAGATTATTGATATATAAAGGAAGCACATCGTTTGGGCTTTAGTATATATGAATTTAATACTTGAAAAATATATAACGGGAATATGATCCAAATATATACGATATCTTAGGATCATATTCTTTGACTTTAATTAAGCGTTACCTATAAATTGAGTTGCCCCGGGGTCAGTCATGTTTTCTCTGGGGCGCAAGAAAAACTGGAAAATCAACATACTTACATGAGAAATTTAAAAATGGTCTGTTTATTGATATATTATACGGTTATTATTATAGGTGACATCATGTCATCTAGCTTAATAGATCTGTATCCTGATAAACAGTTTGTGTTATGTGGTTCGAGTGCTAGAAGATTAAAGGCTACTGGTACAAATTTACTGAGAGGAAGAGCTTGGCGATTTCTGTTTCCACCATTTTGTACGCAGAACTTAAGGAGTTAAATTAGCAGAGAATTTTCAATAATTGCTTAATATCAAACCATTATCTGGCAAAAACCAAAGTTCAAAAGAGTTTAGCCGCTTATTTATTTGATTACATCTTACCTGAAGTGCAATTTTAGGCTAACTTACCCTCAGTTTGGAGTAAGTAGGTTTGAGTTTATTTTTCCATGAGAGAGAGGGTTTGTTGGGTTTGAAG
>JALDTH010000046.1 GCA_030073355.1 Candidatus Midichloria sp.
CTTATTGACTCAAATCAGCTAAACCTTCTGTTAAATTCTCTACTTAATCCAAAACTTGAGGTTTAATGCATAGCTTCACGTGCATTTTATAGCAAGTCTTCTGCAGCCGGAAGTATTTAAGCAAGTAATAAATCTTTGGCTAGTGCGCCTTAAAAAAAGTGGATAATTTAGGTTATAGACGTACTATAATTCAGCTGAAACAGAATGATTACACTGATAGTGATCATAATTTTTGCATAGACCTAGATCAAATTTATCATTACCTACATATTTAGTAACTTCCTTGCCTATGGAAAGTTCTATATCTGTTAAGGCAAGTGAACTAAAACGTGTATCACGTTAGAATGCTTATTTTAAAATCATCATGAGAATGTAAGCAGCGTATGTATTTTGCAAGGGAAACTAGAAATCAGGGAAACCCTGGAGAAATGTGGTGGAGACAAACGGAATCGAACCGATGACCCCCTGCTTGCAAAGCAGGTGCTCTACCAGCTGAGCTATGTCCCCACATAAAAAGATGCTAAGAATGGAGCGGGCGAAGGGATTCGAACCCTCGGCCCCAACCTTGGCAAGGTTGTGCTCTACCCCTGAGCTACACCCGCTTCAAACGATATAAGGCAGTATATTTAAAAATCTTCTAATTGCAATAGGCTACTTTTAATTAATTTTACATTTGTTTTATAGTTAAGTTAGGAGCGTAATCATTTTTTATTAAATAATGATTTTATTACTAACTATACTATATGATAAATTCTCGCTGTATGATAACCTAACAGTGTGTGTTTATTAATAATTCAAATATGAATATTCAACTTTTAACAAATGTTATAGGCCATGAAAAGGGTAAAAAAATACTTATTAATGCCTTTCAAAATAATAAATTATCTCACTCTTATATACTCAGTGGCCTAAAAGGTATAGGTAAATATCTATTAGCGGTAGAGTTTTCTAAAGCATTATTAGATAATAAGTCGAAGCAAGCTAGCCCCGATTTAATGGTTATCCAATCTGCGGTAGAAAACAAGAAGCATATTAGTATTAATATAGATGAGATTCGGGAGCTGGAATCATTTTTAAGATTTACATCGGCCAATAATTCTTACCGAATTGGAATCATAGACGGCGTAGAGTATATGAGTTACAGTGCTGCTAACGCTCTTTTAAAGATTTTAGAAGAACCAGGAAACAAGACAATAATTTTTTTAATTACTAATTCCATAAGTAGTGTTATTCCAACAATCCGTTCAAGGTGTATAAATATTAAATTTAATAAACCAGACGAGGCCGGATTAATCAATATACTAAAAGCCTATATTGATGATGAGTACCTAGATTATAAATTTTTATTAGAGGCCGCAAATTACGATGTAGGTACAGCTATAAAAATTTATAAGGAAAATGCAATAGAAATTATTAAAAAAATAGAAAATTGTTTTTTGACAAATGATAAAAATTGTATTAGTGAAGTAGTTCGGTTTGCTTATGATAATAAAGATGCTTGGGAAATATTAAAGATTAATTTAATTAGATGCGCTTACGCTATTGTAAAAACGTCCATCCCGCACTACCTAGCTTCTGAAAGAATTTTACAAAAAGCAGAAAAGGTTATTGATATAATAAATAAATGTGAAAAAGAGAGTTTAGATAAAGAAAAAGTAATAATGTATTGCTTGTCATGAAAAAAATATTGCTAAAACCTGAAACACAAAGATTTTTGTTTTTTATAACATTAATTTTATTTTTAGACCAGATGACAAAGTATGCGATATATAGTTATTTTTCTTCACATGAAGAGATAATAAAAGTTCTTCCCTTCCTTAATTTAGTACTGGTTTGGAATTATGGAATTAGTTTTGGAATGTTGAACGATATAGAGCAAGGGCAGCTCATTCTTTCAACGCTAGCTATCTTTATAATCATTTTGTTAATTTTTTGGTATCAAAAGACTAGAAATTCTCAATCGGTTTTGCCTATAGCATTAATAATAAGCGGCGCAGTTGGTAATATAATTGATAGAACTAATTATGGAGCGGTCCTTGATTTTATAGATTTTCACGCCTTTGGTTGGCATTATCCAGCTTTTAATATTGCAGACTCAGCCATTGTGATAGGAGCCTTCATGTGTTTATTTATAAAAAAAGTTTAATATTATAAAAATCAATAATAATGTTTTTAGTTGTGAGTGTAAGTTAGTATGATGCAAAGAAACAGTAGCCAAAGTAATTTTGGATTAACACCTCTAAAGGAAGCATTGTTGGCTTGCAGAGTCATGGTGAAGTATATATTAGTATGTGGGTTTATAACTAATATATTACTCTTGTCTAGTTCAATATATTCAATGCAAGTTCTTGATAGGGTATTATCAAGCGGTAGCGTTGAAACTTTGGTGATGTTAACAATAGTAGTTATCATTGCATTAGTGCTGTTAAGCTTAATTCAAGGAGCAAGGTCATTTGCTATGACGATGATGGGCTCTTGGTTCGAAGATAAATTATCTAAGAGCGTATTCACGAATTCTATCAGAAGCGCATTGGAATCTAAAGCAAATGCAAACAGCCAGCAAATGAGGGATTTGCAGACTGTAAAGACTTACCTAACAAGCCATGGCCTCATATCTATCATGGATACTCCTTGGGCGATCATTTTCATAATCGTACTTTTTATTCTACATACTTATCTCGGCCTGTTAGCCATCATGTGCAGCATAATAATACTTGCTATGGGTACTGTTGCTGATAGGTCAACTAAGCCTCTTATTGAAGCTAACAACGAAGAGTTTATTAGGAGCATGAAACAAGTTGATCAAGCAACTAGAAATGCTGAAATTATCGAAGTAATGGGATTATTAAAAAACGTTAATGAATCTTGGAATAAGATTAATGATAGAGTACAAACTACCCAGTCCCTTTTTAATAAAAGGCAAGCAGTATTTGCAGAAACAACAAAATTTGTTCGTCTTATTTTGCAGATTTGCGTCACAGGCATGGGTGCATACTTAGTTTTAAGAGGAGAGCTATCTAGCGGAGCGATGATCGCTAGCTCTTCCCTTGTTTCTAGAGCTCTTGCACCTTTTGAAGCAGCAATTAATTCCTGGAAAGGATACTTAAACTGCCGTAAAGCATATGATAGGCTAGATAAAGCATTTGTTAGATATGTAGATGCTGATAATGCGATGTCCTTGCCTGTACCAGAAGGAAAAATCTCAGTAGAAAATATTTACTTTGCTCCCCTAGAGTCCCAAAAACATATTATTAAGGGCATAAATTTTGTTATTGAACCAGGTGACGTATTAGTAATTATGGGCAATTCTGGCTCTGGAAAAACATCTTTAGCTAAATTGATGGTTGGAGCATGGCAGCCAGTTATGGGATCTGTAAGAATTGATGGCGCGAGCATTAAGGACTGGAATAGGCAAGAACTTGGCCAACATATTGGTTACTTGCCTCAAGATATAGAATTATTTAATGGTACGGTTAAAGAGAATATAGCGAGAATGAATCCTAATGCCAATGCAGAAGACGTTGTTATAGCTGCTCAACTCGCTGGAGTGCACGATATGATCCTTCAATTACCAAAAGGGTATGATACCGAAATAGGCATGGACGGATCAACCTTATCTGGTGGTCAAAAACAGAGGATAGGGTTAGCAAGAACATTTTTTGGTGATCCAAAAATTATTGTTCTTGATGAGCCAAATGCTAGTTTGGATGGTTACGGGGAGGCAGCTCTGGCTGCAGCTATTGAGCTTGCAAAGGAAAAAAAGATTACTGTGGTAATAATATCTCATAGAACCCCAATCTTGTCATTAGCTAATAAAATATTAATGGTAAAAGATGGAATGGTTGCTGCGTTTGGTCCTAAAGAACAAATTTTAAAACAAATCAAAAGATCCTCAGCAGATAGTATAGCGATATAACATAATGACTTAAACACTTTTATAGTGTTAGAAAAGGAGTGAGAAATGAAAAATATAGATATAAAAAAACAAGCACAGTCAGAAACTGACGGTGGCTCAAAAATTGAGGATAAAAAAGAGGATAAAATTCATCCCATAAAAACTTTTTTCGATAACATGAAAAGATTTCTAATTGCAAAAACTGCTGAAGAAGCAAGATACCGCAAAAAAATAGAAAGCAAGCTCGTAAAACAAGTAAAGCCTGCTGTAATATTCGGAGGAGTTGCAATAGGAATTTGTATAGGTTTCTTCGTAATATGGGGAGGCCTCGCTCCTCTTGATAGTGCAGCCGTTGCAGAAGGTACTATTATCGTAAGCGGTAATCATAAAACTATCCAACACCTAGAGGGTGGCATTATAGAAGAGATATTTGTTGAAGAAGGGCAGACAGTCAACGAAGGCGATAATCTTATAAAATTAAGCGATACATCAGCAAAATCGACCGTACAGGTTATGTTATCCCAACTCCGTTTTGCAAAGGCCTTGGAAAAAAGATTAATTGCTGAAGAGCAAGAAGATGATGAAGTGGATTTCAACGATCCTATACTTGACATTAATGATCCAGAAGTTGAAGTTCTAATCAAAAACCAAAAAGCTTTATTCGATTTAAATAAAAAGGCTTTGAGAGTACATATGGATGTTTATAACCAACGAATATTACAGAAAAACGAAGAAATTAATTCTCAAGAAGCCAGACTAGAGGCTATTACCTCTAGGCTTGCAATAGCTAAAGAACAATTTAATATTACTAACGACCTCTATAAAAAAGGCTTAGAATCCAAAACTAGGCTTTTACATTTCCAAGAACGTTATGAAGAGTTAGAAGGCGAGATGCATTCAGTGAAAGCCTTTATAGCTAAAGCCAGAGAAGAAATATATGAAACGGACTTACATAAAGTACACGCAGAGAATGATTTCAAACAAAAAACTGCTGAAAAATACAGAGAAAACCATTTCCACGTTCTTGAGCTTGAACAAAAATTACAATATGCAAAAGACATCTTAGAAAGGACTATGATTAAAGCCCCTAATGCTGGAATGGTGACTGGCCTAGCATACCATACTATTGGCGGTGTCATTCAGCAGGGCGCAAAAGTTATGGATATCGTGCCTCAGGATGATAAGCTAATTATTGAAGCATACGTTTTACCCCAATTTATTGAAAGTTTATACGTCGGTTTAGAAGCAAAGGTACAATTAAATGTATATAAAAGCCGATTAGTACCAAGGATCTTGGGCAAAGTTACCTATGTTTCTGCTGACAAATTCGTAAATCAAAGTAATGGGCAATCATTTTACACTATAAAAATAGAGTTGGATGAAGAGTCTATAAAAAACGTAAATACGAATATAAAGTTATATCCCGGTATGCCTGTTACTGTCTTTATAGTGAAAGGAACGCGAACATTTTTGCAATACATGATGAGCCCAATAGTGGATAGCTTCCATAAAGCCTTTAAAGAAGCTTGAAAAAGCTAAAAATATAGTAAAACTGCTAGACAGCTTTTGTCTTTGACAATTTTTCGGTTTCATATATCCTGAACAAGGTTTACTGTTTATAGAAGCAAAACCAGCAAGTCAAGAGAGTGAAATGCCAAAATCTCTGGGGTTTTACTCTAAGCCCAATGCAGATTAATCAAGCGTTTCAACTAATTATTAAAACAAGATGTATGCAATCATAGGCAGATGATAACAATCCAGCAGTAAGCCATGTTACCCATAAAACCTGCAAAGAGGAAAAAATTAGCAGATTTTTATCTTCTACTCAAGAAGATGCTAATTTATTACAGAGGAAATCTTATCAATAAGCTGTTAGCTGGACAGAGAGCATTCTAATCATCATTATCATTATGTCGCAAGAAAGCGCAGCTAAATTATATGGCTAAAGCTTTTGCTCACGAGCTAAGAGAAACTAAAGTCAATATTTAAAGCTCAATAAAGCCAGAGAGTCATGCCTAGAACAAGATAGAAAGCAATACTGATAAAGCAAGTAAGCCCAGAGCTAGAGCGTAAACTCGTCAGCATTTTCTATTCTGATACTGCTTATGAACTATAACTTCCTGTTCTTTCTTGGGGTGGTTAATATAAAACTGCTTAAGATGCTGCAGCAAATACAGATCATCTATGGTGGAGGAGTTAAGCAGTTACGAATTATACCATGTGAATAAATATAGAGAACTTAAAAAAACCAGAAAGTATATTTCAGTATTGCAGTTTTAAATTGTAAAAATACAATCATGAGGTGATAGCAGATTAAAATCAATCTGCTAGTCATAGTTTGCGAGCCACTATTAGAGTTTTAAATTAATACTCAAATCTTTTAAATAAATGTTGATCTATGATAATGGTTAAAATAGCTGAAATGTCATTAATCGTCGCATGACGTATAACCAAATTTTTTCATCTTAATTTGTCTAATTTATATATTTGAAAAGATTTTCTGCTGCCTATTTTAACATCTCTTTAACTACCACTTCTATTTTTTCATTTTTAGATCTACTTTTCTTATACCATTCTTCTATCTGATCTGCGCTACTAGCATGAGCAACCTTGCTTCTCTTTTCTGCTTCTATAGCAGATAGTTCTTTATGTTTCTTAGCTGGATCTATACCTTGATATTTTTGCCAGTAAAATGCATACCAAATAGTCCTATGGCGCTACCTATCATGGCTGCACGTTAAGCTAATTGTTGCAAAATCTCCTACTATGTAGCCGCTTATACAGGTGAAGGCTATAGCCAATATAGTTGAGGCTATGAAAGATTTAGAATTTGTCCAAAATTTTAAAAAACCTGCAGAGAGAGGGATTATTACAATTGGCATCCAAAAATTACCTGCTAACCAATTTAGCTCTAATAATCCTATTTTATATATAGATAAAATAATAGCTAAAACAGCTATTATAAAAGTTGATAATCTTGCAATAGTTAAAGCTCGTTTTTCAGATATAGGTATTAATTTTTTTATAATATCATGAGCTATAAGAATACTAGTGGTATTTAACCAGGAGTCAGCAGTAGACATTGTTACTGCGAGTAACCCTGCAATAAACTAATCCTTTTACGCCAATACATAAATAATTTGCGATAAAATGGAGCCAAGCTAGTGCTAGGATCTATATTTGGCGCCTTGGCTCTGACTAAAAAACCCATTAGGCAAATTGTGATAACAAAGAAAATATCTAAATCAACTACTACCTTGATACAATTCACCAACTGTTTAGTACTTCTGCTCAGCAAAAATCTTTGCACAAATGTTCCTTCAATCTGAGGTAAAAAACCATAAAATACTAAACTGCAAAATAACCAAATGTTATCTCTATTAAAACTTAATATTAACATTTCTCTAGGTAACTGATCAAATACTTTGTGCTAATGTATTACTCCACCTTCGCTCTCCATACCGTATACAATAAAACAAGAAGCAGGGATTGCTAAGATTATAATTATAAACTGGAATACATCAGTGTATGCGACAGCACGTATCCCTCCAAAAGCTGAATAGAACGCTAATAATAGAGTACAAATTATTGTACTATAAAAAATAGGTACTTCAAAGAAATAGTGTAAGAGATACCACACTGCAGTAGCTTGCATGGTTACTACTACGATAGACATTGGAATTGCAACTATGTTAGTAATTGACCTTCCAGCCTTGCCATATTAATTTGTTCATGATATCACTAACTGATATGCAATCACGAAACCTGTCTATGTTCTTACCATATATGAAAGCTCTGTTACTGCCCACATAGTAAACGACATCACCAGTCTGGTCACCACAAAAAATATTCCAAATGTATATACTTTTCCTACGACTCCCATAGTGGATGCTGCTCCTATGTGAGTTGCTAATAAGGTAGTTATAATAACTAAGTTTGGAAAATTTCTGCCACCCAGTGTATAATCTTTAAGCGTTGTAACTGATTTATATTTATAGAGACCGATCCCGATATAAACTATGAAGTACAGGATAACGATCACTATATCGATAATATGAATGTTGTACATTGATTTATTTCCCTCTTTGTTACTGCATAATATAATTAACTACAACTACAAAGTTAAAAAGGCAAGAGTTTTTAAGATATAAATCAAACGCATATACCTAATGCACTCTATACTAAATAAATTGATTGCGACAGACGTAAAAACAGCAAAGATACTTCCTACTGAATCCAAAAATATGGTTACAACTGGGTATGAGGGATCAAAATCAGTTATAAACTATGGGTGTACAGCTAAGGGGGATTTAAGTAAATATCGCGAGCTTGAGGCCATATACCTTTTTATTAAATCAAAAGGAGCGGTTCCTGTTATACCGTAAAAGTGGTTTATTTTACTTTCCTTAGCTTTATCACTCT
>JALDTH010000047.1 GCA_030073355.1 Candidatus Midichloria sp.
GACTTTCTGAATTTTTCCATATTCATTAATTACTAAATGTAATTAAAAGCATAGACCAACTTTGAGTATTTTACCTAACTGACCAAGACGGCAAAGCGAGCGCAGGGATATAACATTTGGTAGTAAATCATTATTTACTTCTCCTTTAGAAATTAACGTTGCAACGAGTTTATAATTAACGGGATTGTGGAGTATAATTATGCAGGACAATCGGTATCCTCAGCTGGAGACATCAACGGAGATGGTTTGATGACTTAATTATTTTGGGCTTCCGAGGCTTCCCCAAATGGCAGAAATTTGGCAGGACAAGCATACATAATTATTTGGTACTGCTACAAGCTCTCTTTCTAGTAGCGCTACTGCAATAGTTGGCAGTACAGTCGCTGGTATTGCAACAACACTAGCTCTTGTTGCTAGCGGCTACATTTTATATAAGAGAAAACAAAATAATCAAGTAGAGCCCTGGAGTTTAACAGGAATAGCGCTCAGGAAGAACGTAAATTGATGGCGATCTCTGGTATGAACTTTAAAGCTAGTGTAGCCTCGTATGAAGGTCTCCCTCCAAAATTTGACGAAGAGGCACCTCTTGCTATTCCTATGAGACCTTCTTGGATGAGTAGTGATGATAAGACGCTTCATGATATGTATCCTAGAAATCTTTCCATCTGTAGATGCATTTACTCATCAAACTGCAGCTACTGCCACTGCCAATGATTATTTCGGCAGCGGTTGCCGTAAAGTTGTTGTATAATAGCTATGTTTGGTATTTTAAAAACGAAACGCAAGAACTGAGCAAAATACTGATTGGCAAAGAAGAGGCAAGAGGTGGGTCATTTCCAAGATAGGAAATATGTTTAATACAGCTGGTAGTATAATCCCAGATACCACAGTTGGTATTGCTACCATTCATTGCAAGCGTACTTAAGCGCATCGACAAACAGCAACAACCTATGATTAACCAATTAGCAATAGTTTCTTTACTACAGGAAGAGATCACTGAACTAGCTAATTTTACCGCCAAAACTTTAGCGAAAAGTTATGTAACTCAAATTACTATAACACAAAGCTTTCATATGTAGCGGTTGCACAGGCTTTTGAATACCTTGCAGGTCTTAAAAACCTTGGACTAAGCTGGGAACCCCAATACCTTGTAGAAGGGGAGCAAGACTTGGTAAGTCTAATGATTAGACGAATACTAAGTTAACTGGAGAAAATATTAACGATTGGACAGCAGAAGGATTAATCGGCAGATCTGGCATTCACTCCAAAGGCAAGGTTTATCAATTAAAAGAGTGTGACTGGAAGGTAGAAAAATATGGCTCTATGTGCCTTGATAGTAATCAATCTCTTGAAGATTATTTACCTGCTGCTAAGCAAGAATTAATAACTATGCCTAAGTTATGGAATAAATATATAGAAAAAGCCAGAGAACTATATGAATTATTACCTAGAGAAGCTTTTTTGATTTGATTAAAAAGGAAAGAATAGAATTAGCAAGTGATGAAGTAATTAAAAAGCAGGTTACAGGAATCGCGGATGCAGTACGTAAAATTATGGCCTAAGCTTTATGAACTAGAACTTAAAATATCAAGTGTAAAAGAAGAGGTAGAGCAGCATAGACATGATATAATCTATGTAAAAATAAAACAAAAATTATCTGAACAGAAAGAACTGCTATCAATAAGCTTAGCAGCCCGCGATGCTGAAGGAGTGCAAGAAGCGTAAGGCTATTAATTAATAATTAATGAGTATAAGGACATTGGCAGACACGATGATGCGGTAAAATTTTTATAACCAAGCGCGTGTATTTATTATAAGAAAGTTTTTGGCGACTATGCTCCTTTTATTGCTACCGCAAAGGAAATCACAGCAAGACCAAATATTGTGATCACCCAGGTTTACCGTGCTGAAATAGTCTACGATAATGACCTTTTAAATCATCAAGCAGGAGTTGAGTTTTAAACATTGCGCAGCAGATTAGGATGCAGTTAATTTAATGCTAGACCTAACTGTAGGTAAAGATGGAGCTAAATATTTCAGACGTAACACAAGAGTATGGAACTGAGGCAGTTTTAGCCAGGTTATTAGGAGCCTCTAGAGGTAGGAAACCAGAAGTCATTTCAGAATATAGATGATATGATTTCAGCTACAAAGTCAAATTCAGCCAGTGCTTTAGGCTCAGATAATGGGCATAATGAGAAGGGTAGCGCTTACGATGGTGTGCCGATCCCCGAGGATATAGCAGCATGAGCGCTATTTCTATTTTAGGCGCGTCTACTATGAAAGTCGCTTAAACTAAGGAAAGCTTTAACCTATATCTTAACTGAAATAGTTCCAGTATTTGATAGGCCAGCAGAAACCAAAGAGTTTGGCGATGAAATCCCACGGATTGCAGTGCACTTTATTGGTGGCTTATTATTTACTACCACTTTCCCTAAGATGGGTAAAGCATCTATGATAAGTAAGTTTGCAAGTTCAGCTTTAAGCTCTACTGTTTACGCTTCAAGGTATGCCTACTACTGTATTAAAACCAGTAATCCTAGATAAAACTAACGGCGTCAGTCATTGCTTATTAAATATTGCAGCAGAGATGCAACATTTTTTGAGGATTAATGTCGGCACCAGTTTGCACTGATAACTGCTAATCCTCTTGGTATAGCCTATGGAGCACTACAAGGAGGAATTTATGTGTAGCTTTACTTGTTGCAGCGGTGATACACACACTGGATAATACATACACTGAGAGCATTATAATTGCTAATACCACAGTTACTGGTGGACTGGCTTATGTATATTCGTAAGAAATGGTAACGTTAAGTGCAGAAAATTTTGCTAATTCCATCTCTTCCATTCAACAAGTTGCAGCAATCGCTTCAAAAGTGCTTGAATATCCTGAAGTATACTGTCCCAAAATTAATTTATACACGTTATCCCAACGCTAGTCCCACAGTTGTCGAAACCAGTATTACTAACCAACTAGAAGATCAACTAGCCGGAATCTAAGGTATTAAGTCCATTACTTCAAATTCAAAACATGGCATAAGCAGTATATATCACATTTAAAAATGTGGTATCTATTGATATAAATCTATTCCCAACATTCGAGAAGCCATAAGCCTCACCTCATTACCACTTTTATTATAAATTCTTCTGACAATGCTAAGCTAACACGCTATGCTCATCCAAACTTAAAAAACGCTTTTAGAAATATTAAAGGAGTTGCTTCCGCTGAAGTTTGGGGACAGCACTATACTTATAGCATTCTTAATATGAAAAAATGCACTTGGCGTTAATGCGGATGAAATCCTTGATGCTTTGCATCGAGCTAATCCCTCGCTACCTGCAGGAAGATTTCAAGATCAAGTCTCAGTTATATTAAATTCTATGCTAGAAACCCTGAAGGATTATGAGAATCTTACTGTAAAACAGAAAAATGATTCTAAATCTAAACAGCATATAGTTCTTTAAAACAAGTTGCTGACATCAAATTACAAGCAGATGACAAAAAATCCAGAATTCGGGTAAATGGTAAGCCATGAATCTGTATTGCTCTTCAAAAATCTAATGATGATAACCCTTTAGAAGTCTAAATTTAGTACATCAACAATTCAAAGAGGTAAGTCGGAGTTTACTCACAGAAATAAAAATGAATATAATTTTTGACCAAGCTGATTTCATCAGGCAATCTTTGAAAAATGTTAGATCTTCTATATTTGAAGCTATTGTGTTTGTACTCCTATTTCCCTATTAGGCTCATTCTTGTTTTTGAAAATGTTTAACTTTTCCATCAATAGATGCTACTAGCTTTGGTTCTTGCTATTGGCTTGGTAGTTGACGACGCAATTGTCGTCTTAGAAAATATTCAACGATATTATGTTGCAATGACCTTAACTCTGGCAAGTAAGTATATATATCCATGTGGCTTTTTTCTTCATTACCGGGGAGCCATTGGTGAACTTTTTATAGTTTATGTTCCAGCGATTTCAAGCAATGATATTAGTTCCTCAGTAGAAAAAGAAATTAAATCAATACCAGAAGCCCCATCAAATATGTATTAGTCGGTAATTTGGGAGCAAATAATAATTATATTACCACTCAAGCCTTATCACTTAAGAAAAAGATCAGCTCAAGAAATAATAGATGACATATAGCCTTCTCTTTTAACTATTCCTTCAGTTGATGTTTATCCATGGAGTTATGACTCTGGATTGCCTGGGATAGACACTCCATAATAGAAGGTGAGTTATCGTTAATTATCAACAGAAAGCTATCTTAAGCTTTTTGAAACTGCGGAAAAGGCTAGATAGTATTTAGAGAAGGAGGATTTTCAAAGTGTTAGTCATGACCTGAGATTAGGATACTCTAAGTTATAATATAGATGCCAATGCGCTTTTAAATACAAATCTTTCTTTAACCCAAATCCCCAAAACTATTGAAATATTTTTTAGCGACGATCATTCTTTAACTTTCTCAAAAGATGATTTAAACGAGCTATATATCACCAAACAAATTCGGCAAAAGATCTATAGGAGCAGTCGCAAAGCTCACTCCTACCTCAGCAGGGTCCAGGCAGGCTTTTTCATTATAATCAAATGCGCCCTGTTTATTCTCTCAACAGCTCTGCCTAAAGGTGAGAGTTTTGAGAACGCTATAGAAAAGTTTTCTGATCAACTGAACGAAATCCTACCACCAACTTACAAAAAGAGCTGCTCAGGAAACGTTAAAACCTTCTTAGAATCATTTATCGTATTGTTAAGCGCTCCTTTAGCGTGTTTAGGAGGTTTGAGTTTTATGTGGATTTGGCTTGTTGGGAGTTCTTTAAATATATACCCAAATTGCCCTTATTACCAAATATGGGATTCTGATCGTAGAATTCACTAATCAATTACGGACCAAAACTAGTTGAGAAGTGCAATTATATAGGCTGCATGACTAATTTCAATGACTACTGGCACCATGATTTTTTGAGCCATCCCTCTTATGCTATCAAGTGATGCAGGGTACGAAGCAAGGCATGATATTGGAGTCGTTCTGATTGGAGGGTTAACACTCGGTATATTCTTTTTGTATTACCCACTATCTGCTTGCTATACAGTTAAGCGCTTTGTTGAGAGAAAAAGGAAACCCTTATGAATCCTTAAGGTAATAGCTAAAGCTCATTTTATATCCATGGCACGCATGTTTTGCAGCCAGGACTATGTCCTCAACTTGAGGCAAGGCAAGTTTTTCTAAGTTAGCAGCATAAGGAAGAGGTACGTCTTTTCCGGTTACTCTGATCAACGGTGCATCTAAGAAATCAAAAGCGTTTTCCATAATAACTGCTGCAATTTCAGAACAAATTCCTGCAAATGGCCAGCTTTCTTCAACCGCAATGATTCGGTTAGTCTTTTTTACTGAATTCACAATGGTCTCGATATCAAGTGGTCTAATAGTTCTTAAATCTATAACTTCTGCGCTAATCCCTTCTTTTTCTAATTCTTCAGCGGCAGCTAAAGCATTTTTAACTTGGATTGAGAAAGATATGATAGTTATATCGCTCCCTTCTTTTAATACCAAAGCTTTTCCGATCTCGACCAAATGCTCACCTTCTGGGACGTCATGGTAGCTATGGCCATATAGTATCTCATTCTCTAAGAACACAATTGGATTATTATCTCTAATCGCAGCCTTCAATAAACCTTTATGGTCAGCAGCCGAATAAGGAACAATAACTTTTAACCCAGGAATATGTCCATACCAACTTGCATAGCACTGTGAGTGTTGCGCCCCAACTCTTGCCGCAGCACCGTTGGGCCCTCTAAAAACTATAGGACAAGTTAGTAACCCACCAGACATGTAATAAGTTTTCGCAGCTGAGTTAATAATTTGATCAATGGCTTGCATTGCAAAATTTATGGTCATAAATTCAACTATGGGCCGAAGTCCTGCAAGAGCTGCTCCCACTGCAAGGCCTGCAAATCCATGTTCAGTAATTGGAGTATCTATTACCCTTTTATGGCCAAACTGCTTCAATAAGCCTTGAGTCACTTTGTAAGCCCCTTGGTACTCTGCAATTTCTTCCCCCATCACAAATACCTTATCATCCCTTGCCATTTCCTCAGCCATCGCATCCCTTAATGCTTCTCTGATCGTAATAAGTGCCATAAATTTTATTTTAAATGTTATTTATAAATGTTTGTATAAAGCTCTGAAATTTCAGGTTCTGGACTTTCTTGTGCAAATTTTACTGCTTCTTCCACGACTCCCTTAACTTTCTTTTCTATATCATTTAACTTGGATTCATTGATTAAATTACCCTTCAATAGATAACTTTTCATTTGCTCAATTGGGTCCTTATTTTCTCTATAATTAGTCACTTCATCTTTAGAACGATATCTACCAGGATCCGACATGGAGTGTCCTCTATATCTATAGGTTTTTATTTCCAGCAGTAAAGGAGAGCTTTTTTTCCTTACAGTCTTAACCGCCTCTTTCATAGCCCCATACACTGCAAAGAAGTTCATGCCGTCAACTTGCTTGCCAGGTATACCAAATGGCTCACCTCTTTTGAAAAATTCTGTTACGCTCGAACCTCTAGCAGTTGAAGTGCCCATAGCATATTCATTATTCTCGACTATATAGATAACAGGCAAGTCCCAGAGTTTTGCCATATTAAAAGATTCATAAACTTGGCCTTGATTAACTGCACCGTCACCAAATATAGTCACACAAACATTGTCAGTATTATTGTACTTAGCAGCAAACGCTAAGCCTGTCCCAATTGGAACTTGAGCCCCTACTATTCCATGTCCACCAAAGAACCCCTTTGCTGGGTCAAACATGTGCATAGAGCCACCCTTTCCTTTCGAACATCCAGTTGCTCGACCAAGAAGTTCTGCCATAACATATTTAGGCTCACTTCCGGTTGCAAGCATAATACCGTGGTCTCTATAACTAGTTACAACAGAATCACCATCCTTTAACGTGGCCTGAATGCCAATCGCCACAGCCTCTTGTCCAATATAAAGATGGCAAAATCCACCAATTAATCCCATACCATAAAGCTGTCCCGCTTTCTCTTCGAATCTCCTAAGCAACAACATATCCTCATAGTATCTATGCAAATCGTTTATACTGATATTTATTTTCATAAATCATTTTTATTAATCATGCAAACCGAATACTAAATGCAGGCATATATTTTGTAAAGCTTTTAACTTATTATTTATATTATAGGGGGTTTAAAAAACAGTATGGTTTTTGCTACAATATTACTTCTTTAATCGTTGGTAGCTAAAGCGAGTTTACAACGGAAAAACGGTTAAAAACCAATTACTTCCCTTGCACCGGCATTTAGCTTTTTCTCGATGTCATTCACACCTTGCACCTCATGCTTCAACTTGTGTATGACTTCTATACATCAAGACCCCTGCAAGAGTAACTAATATACCACCTACCGCACTTAGAGCTGCAGCTTACAAGATTGGAAGAGAAACCACTCTCATCCCTACTTGATGCTGGCTCTATTGTTGTCCTAGAAGGTTTGTTGAATCAAGAGTAGTAAGGCTTGTAGTTGATTCCGTTACTGTTGTTGAAGCTGTAGTAGTACTAGTAGTCTGCTCTGTAGTTGTTAAAGTTGTAGTGGTTGATCTTATAGTTGTGCTCAAAACAACAGGAAGATTTAATACAACTGAAACTGTATCTGAAGTGAAATCTGCAGTCGGTATATCTCTAATACTCCATCACCATTAAATCTGCTATCCCAACTCCCGTGAAGTCCTTACCATTGTGGCTGCAGCACAGGTTTTCTAGGAACCTGAGTTTTGGATAAGAACAGTTAAAGAAAGGGGTATTTAGAGATCTGAATAAGGTACTATATGTTTATTTTTG
>JALDTH010000048.1 GCA_030073355.1 Candidatus Midichloria sp.
CAGTGTTTGATATCATGAAAAATCACTAGAACATACTAGACATAGATCTATACCTAACGTTTTTGTATACTTTATCTATTATTAATTTATTTGAAAATAAATTAAAAGTTATTGATTACATTTTAACTTGGTAGTAAAAATGTTAGACAAATATTTAAAGTAGAATAAAAAAATGAAGATCGGCTCATGGAAAATTGCTCTATGGCAACAAATATTATTTGCATTAGTACTTGGCGCTATAGTTGGCTCTATTTTAGGTCCCGAAGCAAAATCCTTTGGATATTTGGGAGTAGTTTTCTTAAATTTAATCAAGATGGTTACTATCCCAATGATTTTATTTACCATTATATATGGTATGACAAGCATGGAAGGCTCTTCGAATCTTTATAGAATAAGTTATAAAGCAGCTGTCATCTTTATGACAACGTCCACTTTAGCAGTCAGTGTAGGCTTGACAGTTGCCAGCCTACTTAAACCTGGAATTGGCGTTTCGCCAAATTTATTAAAGCAATTTCATGGCTCAAGTCAGCTTCCAAGAGTTCAAGATCTCTCTTTTGTTGAAACGTTAATTCACCTAATCCCGAGCAATGTATTTGCTGCCATTGCTGATGGAAATATATTGCAAATTATAGTATTTGCTTTCTTTTTTGGTGTAATCCTACAAAGCAAACGTGATGACTGCAAACAATTAGTTTTGGTGGTGCACCAAATAGCAATAACTTTCTTCAAAATCATTCAAACGATAATGAAGATATCTCCAATAGGGGTATTTGGCTATATCTCAGCAATGGTTGGTGTCGAAGGAATTTCAGTTTTAGTTTCCTTGGGCAAGTTAGTAATGACTATTATGTTAGGCTGCTTGTTTCATTATTGCCTCCTTGGTGTACTATTATTTCTTGTTGGAAGGTTATCACCTTTTGCTTTTTATAAAAAAATCCTCGGTGCACAATTGATTGCATTTGCAACTAGTAGCTCAAAAGCAACCTTGGTACCACTTATGGAAATCTGCGAAACCCAGCTTGGAGTTTCTCGACAAAAAAGCCGATTTATACTTCCACTTTCAGCTGCTCTAAATATGGATGGCGGCGCAATATACCAAGCATCCTGTGCTGTATTTTTTGCCCAAATGATGGAGGTTGATTTTACAGTTGGACAGTATATCACTTTATTTCTAATGTGTACTCTCGCCTCAATTGGAGGAGCAGGTATACCTGGGGGAGTTATTCTGTTCTTAGGAATGGTTTTACATTCTGTTGGGCTACCAATAGAAGGGGTTTTATTAATCGCAACAATCGATAGGATAGCTGACATGATGACAACTGTAATTAATGTAACAAGTTGTGGTTGCATAACCGTCATTATTGACAGATCAGAAAAAACTCTTAATACAAAAATTTATTACAGCGAAAAACCTGTAAAAATAGATAAAAAACAATAATTTATTATAACTAATTAATATATTACAATTAGGAAAAATATTTATACAAATTATCTCTATGGCTACAATTAAAATAGCTAAAGAACTGCAGATATTAATTGAGGGATGGCTTAGCTACCTAAAAGATAATCTGATTTACTCAGGTCATACGCTTGATGCTTACGCCACCGATTTATTTTATTTTCTAAGTTTTATACATACCCATTACCAACAATCAATATCAATTGACATGATAGCAAATCTATCGATACAGGATTTTCGTTCTTGGCTCGCTGCAAGAAAAAGAGATAATTTAAAAACTACCTCGAATGCCAGATCACTTTCGGTGATTAGAAGCTTTTATAGATATCTAAAGTCAAAAAAGGACATTGATAACAAAAACGTATTTGCTATAAAAATACTGAAAAATAACAAAAGCCTACCCAAAGACCTACCTTTAGAATCTACAATAGAGGCAACTAAAATAATAGAAACTTTACCAAAACAACGCTGGGTTGGCCTGAGGGATAAAGCGATACTGATGCTACTTTATGGCTGCGGGCTCAGGATTAGCGAGGTGTTATCCCTTAACAAGAATGATTTTAGAGATATTATGGCAAGCCTTATAGTCAAAGGTAAAGGAAAGAAAGATAGAATGGTTCCAATTCTTCCACAAGTTAAAAGCGCAGTAATAGATTATATGGAATCATGTCCGTACCAGCTGGAAGATTCTATATTTGTCGGCGTAGGTGGCAAGAAACTTAATCCAGATGTCTTTAGAGCAAACTTAAGAGGATTGAAGAAATCACTAGGTCTGCCAGAGTATACATCTCCACATGCTTTCAGGCATAGCTTTGCAACTCATTTATTAAGCCAAGATGGAGATTTAAGGACAATCCAAACGCTATTAGGGCATAAAAGCTTATCCACAACACAACGCTATACCAAAGTTGATGTGAGTAGTTTAATGTCTGCATACTCAAATTTTCACCCCAAATCTAAACGCAGTAAACCGAAGAATAACAAACGTTAACCAATAAAGAGCTCTTTGTTATTACTAAGCTTTTACTATATTACTTATTGACATAGTAGTAAAGCAGCTAAGCTACCAAGAAGCTCTTATCACACTTAAAAGTAATAACTTATATTTAGTGCTTTTAGCATTCTTAATTCAAATAAGCAGCAGCCTCAGAAGCAAAATCTATCTCCAAACAGGCAACATTTGCCTTACCTTTATTAAAAAACAGCAAATACTTAATCAAGGCTAGAACTCTATTTCAGTGCTGTTAGGTAATGGAGATGGAACTCTTTTAGAAGCGCTGTTTCCCTATGATGCTGGTGCTAATCCCGCCGGAACAACAGCTATAGATTTAAACAATGATGGCAAACTTGATACAGTAAATACAAATGGTGGTTCAAATGCAATTTCCGTGCTTGTTAGGCAACGGCAACTGAACTTTTGAATCTCTCCCGCTTCTTATATTAACATTGAGTATGCCAGTATTCATAATAATTGGAGATTTTAATCGAGATGGTAATCCCAGGATTTAACAGCGAAGGTTGCCAAGATATAGTCAATGCTAGTTTTGGATCCACCACTATCTCAGTACTTATAGTTAACGGTGATGGTACTTTTTCACAGGACTGCAGCTTTTTATAATGTTGGAATCGGCCTGGCAAGGAAATTGCAGAGGCGATTTTAATAGCGATAGTAGAAGTCACTGCAAATCGTGATACAACTACGCTCTCTCTATGTTACTCAGCATTTCAGTTCCTGGCTAAGCTACAAACTACTGCTACCCCAATA
Source organism: Candidatus Midichloria sp. (assembly GCA_030073355.1). GTDB lineage: Bacteria > Pseudomonadota > Alphaproteobacteria > Rickettsiales > Midichloriaceae > Midichloria. Next base: position 3,225 of record JALDTH010000048.1, read on the forward strand.
ACTACTACCACTACTACCTCTACCCTGGGCTACTCCGACCACTACTATCACTACTATAACCACCACCCAGCAGAAGTTTGAGTCCCTGAAATTACTTGTCCTACCCCTGAGCCAGCAACTATACGCCTACAATTTCACCGCTGACCACTGCTACTGCTTAGTGATTGCTAAGAATATCACTTCTTTTAAATCTTCGTACTCTCCTCCTTTTTCCATCTGACTTATATAGAGATGCATAGTACTGAGCCCTCTTTTCAAAACTTCCATTCCTTGCTACTTGCATCTCAACACATATCTTACTCCATTTTAATCTATGCACAGTACGTCTACTACACTGGATTTATATATAGCTATTTCAGGTAAAATATCATTTTTAGAAACTTGACATCAACTATCAAATTCTTTCTATCCCAATGTAATAAATACGTCATTTAAAAAGTCTATCAATATCGCCTTATTTTTTTCGGCACCAAAAATCTTTCTAAAAGCTATATCATTAGTTGAATCTAAATAATTCTTACAAATGTCATTTTCTCTTTTTTTACACTATCACATTGCGCTCAAATGGACTACCCTTACAAATTCTTTTTAATCTGCTCAATAATATTTCCAGTTACTTTCTCCATGATACAATTTTGAGATAACCTTGTGCTCAAACACTTAAAATCAACTTTATCAAGCTCTTGCTCTTGCTCAGCACAGCTATACACATAATATTCTTCACCCGTTTTTGTGTCTATATTTATTTGCAAACACTGTACACATATCTCTTTCATCATGCACTGCATAGGAGAATTGATGGAGCCAATTGCAATATGGCCAGCTTTAAACAAATGTCTTAAGTCATTATGCCGTGCGTAAGCCACTGCAGCCATCATTTTATCGGAACCTATAACTATCATCCTATCAACGCTAGGTAACTTAATCTCAGCCTCTTGTAACTCTCCATACTTCCTAATTGCCTCAACTACATTACAATTAAAAGATAAATCCTGTTCTCTATTTTTTGGCAAAGCCCCAGTATCACAGCACCAAACTATAATATCAGCGGCATTTTCTATCTCGCTTTCTTTATAGCGATCATTTAATGTTTTATATCCAGCAAAATACAGCACCTTACATCCATTATTTCTCATGGCCTGCCCTATTGAAAACAATACTGCATTTCCGAGCCCTCCCCCTACTAGCATTACTGTTTCGTCTTTAGGTATAGCCGTAGGGATACCAGTAGGTCCCATTAATGAAACTAGTTCCCCTTCTTGCAAATACTGGCAAAAATTTGAAGAACCAAGCATCTCTAAAACTATTAAAGATATGCTTCCTTCTTCTTTGTTAACTTGTGCCCCAGTTAAAGCTAAAGGTTCCATAATCATAGCATAACCTTTGCCCTTTAAAGCGTTCACCGCATAATTTTGTAACCGATAGAACTGACCTGGTTCAAAATTCCTGGCTGCACTCTTAGCCTTAACAATCACTTCAACAATATTATTGGTTAACCTATTAACTTTAAGTATTCGAGCTAATAATAAATCATCTAAATCCTTAAAAAACTTCTGTTGATTGATGCGGTTTAGAGGCGCTTGATTTTTCATTTTATCAATCATTGGTAAATAGCTATCTTTAGCGCTAGCCATAGCTTTTACTACATTTCCAGCATATTTTGGATGCAAATCACCCAGCACACTTACGTCGTCTAATTTTTCATTAAAATAATTTTCTTTTATCGAAAAATGCTTAGAGTCTTCTTTGGCAAGAACAGTATTAGGCTTAGTGCCAATCGCAACTAAAATTGTCTTAGCTGGTGTTAATCCTTTAGAGTGCACAATTCCAGTACAATGATTATCATGATCAACCTCAATTGAAAGAGGAAGAGCATTGTCGATTATCATAACTCCCTCTTCTAATGCTTTTTCGAGCTCTTCATGATTTAGCTTATAGCTAGGCGATTCGGTTAAACTTTTCCGATATATAATTGTTGCTCCGCCTAGATTCTGCAATATTTTTGCCTTCTGCTCAGGGTTATCTCTTAATTCTCTTGCATGCGCTAAAAATTTCTCAATAGCATCCCTTTCTTTTTTATCCAGTCCAGCAAAAATTTCGGCACCAAATAATTCATATCTAACTAACAATTTCTCCACTTGTTCAGCGTAATAATTCAGACTTTCCGTAGCTACATCAACTGCAGTAAGGCCTCCCCCTACCACTACTATTGGTAACTCAATTTGTAAATTAGCTAAACTTTGTTGACGATTAGGCCCAGAAAGCTGTAATGCCATCAAAAAATCTGAGGCTGTCCTAACACCCCCCGCTAATGCATTAGGTATACTCAATAAATTTGGACTGCCAGCTCCTAGGGCTAAGGCTATATGATCAAATCCTAGTTCTTTTGCCTGTATATAAGTTATATTGCTGCCAAACCTGATACCACCGTACATTCTAAAATTACTTCTACGTTCTAACAACAATCTAATAACTTTCAAATAGTTCTTATTCCAACGTACAGTGATACCATACTCTGTCACTCCACCAAACCCTGCTCCTACTCTATCGTTTAAGTCTTCGGATATATCACTAATATTTTTGATGGGAAAAAATTCAGTCCTTGTTCCATCAGTAGATATACCTGATAATTCTTGATCTAAAGGTTCGATCTTTAGTCCATCAATTGCGACCACACTAACTCCTTGATTCAATAAATAATGAGCTAAAGTAAAGCCAGCAGGACCAAGACCCACCACCAGAACCTTATAATCATTATATGGCAAAGGAAGCCACTGTTTAAAATTCAAGGGGTTCCATCTAGTAAGCAAGCTGTATATCTCAAAACCATATGGCAGTTCTAGTACCGTTTGCAAAGTTTCTGTTTCAACTAACGGAATATCAACGGGTTTTCGTTTTTGGTATATACAAGACTTCATACAGTCATTGCATATTCTATGCCCTGTTGCAGCCAGCATCGGATTATCAATAATGGCAACTGCTAACGGAGCCAAGATTAAACCATTCGCTCTTAATAGATTCATCTCCGATATTTTCTCCTTTAAGGGACAGCCATGCAAAACAACCCCTAAACAATTTTTTGCAATTACTTCATCCTTTTTCAAACTTTTTGAACATGAATCCTTTTGTTGTTTATGACAATGAATGCAATACTTTGCCTCTCCAACTGCCTTACTTTTGTTTAAGCCGCTATCATTCAAATTAAATTTGTCTCTATTCCTTAATTCTTTATCCGCCTTCTTAATAAGGCCTTCCACAACATTAAATTCGATCAAATGCTCAAAATCAATTTTTTCTGGCAAGGAAAAAAGAACAGAATCTTTATTATGCTGTAAAGACCATTCCGCATAAATTATTGCGGCCTTTATTAATTCTTCATTATTTTCCTGTTGCCATCGCGCAATAGATCTTGCCATTGAGATTTCTGAATAAAAATCAAACCCATTTTGAGCAAGCTTCTCTTTTGTATTCGAAATATTGTGCTCGAGCTCCTCAATAGTAAAATTAGCTTGCTTAGCTACTCTTCTTTGAACAAAATTTCTCTTACATTCGAATAAGATATCAAGTTCTTTATGTATTTCCTTTAACCTATTAATTTCAAGATTAACATCGAATAAATTACTTATGAACTTCTCAACAAAAGGTGCCAATCTGATAAGTAAATCAGAGTCGGCAAAATTTATATTACGGCCCTTGATAAAGTCATCATATAAACCTTTATCGAACCCTTTAAGATCATGGCAAAAAATTTGATCAATTTTTATCAAGCCTGCTCTTTGATATAAACCATTAAAGGTGATATATTTAAGGTTAAGCATGTATATAGAAAAAAAGACAAATAACAGCAACTGCCTTCTTCTACTATAGCGGAGCTGTTATTTCAACAAAAACCTACATACTGTTCTCAGCAATTTCCCACCACTCATGTATCTCATTCCGAAAAAGAACTAGCTGTTTTGGTTTAAACTAAGTCAAGTCTATTTCCCATTGTTCATATGTTGCGGGCGGGCTTACAATTTCTTCATCTCTATGTATACTAAAGTTTTATATAGAATATAGTACTGGATTCCATAGCTGACCGTTTTCCACTGTCATATTAATAACATTGAGGCAACACTAACTGCAGCTGGCCATACATATCTTGGCGAGATAGTTCTATATTTATCCATGCCCTACTAGCCTCTTCAGCTACTTCGGTTGCCCCGCTATTGACCTCAACTATAATGTAATGTTGCTGTCATCCACTATAGCTTCAACTACGCTTGAATCCTCAAGAGGTGGCACATTGGCATTCTCTATACTATCTTGCATTAATTGGTCAATATATTGTGATGTATCTGTCATTTCTATTATCTCTTCCTCTATCCGTAGTTCAATATTTACCCTATGCTCAACTTTATTTAAGCCTCTGCTATAATAAATAATTCACATATCAAAGATCCTTAAACGGACTCACAGAGGCAAAGGAAACTAGCATCTATGATGACGCTTTCCAAAGTTATAACTA
>JALDTH010000049.1 GCA_030073355.1 Candidatus Midichloria sp.
TATTTTTTACTATCATCTTTTATAGAATGCTTGATTAACCATCCTTCTGTAATCTTGCAAAAGTCATCAATAAAACAGGATATTTCTACTATGGGTACCATCTTTCTTGTTTGTTATAAAATTAAGAAAATGCTTACACTGCTTTTTTAAAACCATATCAGGTATTTTTCTACTTCGAACCGAGGTTAGTTAAGAGGTTTTTAGTCTTTTGTTTGTAGTTAAGCAGTTTACTAGCTTGGCACTGAGAGAGATGAGATTCTGAACTTTATCCATATACTTTAGCCACTAAAAAAGCTTTATTGAATTTTCTTCTCGAGCGCCAATCAAATGCTCACCCTCTATGCCCTTTATAAGGCAAGTCGCTATTTCTCCTGTAGCTCTTCCCTTTGAAGCGATTTTTACTAAACTAAAATCTTCTGCGCGCCCTATTGCTTCATCGCTTTCAACTAGAACCTTAAAAGTTTTACCGATTTTATTTATATTAGACTGCTGTAAAATTTCTGCTCCAACCTGCCTTATTATTGCTGCTCTTTCCTTTCTAATGTTTTTTGGGACCTGGGGCATTCTTGCAGCGGGGGTTCCATGCCTTTCTGAATATGGAAATACATGAAGGTAAGATATACCGATTTCTCTTAGTAAATTGACAGTGTTTTGAAACATACCTTGAGTTTCAGTTGGAAAACCTGCAATAATGTCTGCTCCAAACTCTGTTTCTGGACGTAAAGATCTTACTTTGCTACAAAACCTAATTATATCTTCTCTGCTATGGCGTCTTTTCATTCTTTTTAGTATCATATTATCTCCAGACTGTAAGCTTAAGTGTAAGTGGGGCATAATCCTTTCCTCATGGGCAAATAAATCTATAAAATCGCTTTTTAATTCTGCAACATCAATAGAGGATAATCTAAGCCTTGGAAGGTTTGAAACATTATTTAATAATCTTTTGATTATTTCTGTGAGCGAAGGCTGGCCAGGTAGGTCTAGGCCGTAATCGGTGATATCTACTCCCGTTAGCACTATTTCTTTAAAGCCTCTATCGACTAAATTTTGGGCATTTGCAACAATTTCTCCAAGCGGAACACTTCGGCTGTTACCCCGTCCATAAGGTATAATACAAAAGGTGCAACTATGATTGCATCCGTTTTGAATCTGTAAGAAAGCTCTTACCCTTTCTTCTATAATATCAGGTATATAATGTGCAGTTTCTCGAACAGACATTATGTCATTAACTAGAATCTTTTCACTGTTATTATATAACAAACTCTCGTAGGTTTTAGGTTGCATCTTTTCAATATTACCTATTACCTTATCAACCTCAGGCATGGCAGAATAAAGAACAGGGTTAACTTGAGCTGCACAGCCTGTTACAATAATTTTTTTGTTTGGTTCTTTTCTGTGAAGCTTTCTTATAGATTGACGAAGTTGACGTTCAGCTTCACTAGTTACGGAGCAGCTATTTAGAATGATGAAATTTTTTAAGCCAGCTTCTTCGGCTCGCTTTTTAACTTCTACTCCCTCATTTTGATTGAGCCTGCAGCCAAATGTTATAACTTCTACAGTCATTGATTTATTTAAATGGTGGGCCTGGGAGGAGTTGAACCTACGACCTCACGCTTATCAGGCGTGCGCTCTAACCACCTGAGCTACAGACCCATTTAAAAAACTTAAAAAAATAAATTTAAGCAAAAGTTACTGAAATGTAAATACGATCCTTTGCTCCTCTTTTAAAAGAGACATAGCCATCAATTAAAGAAAAGATGGTATGGTCTTTTCCTATACCAACATTTTCGCCAGGGTGAAACTGAGTCCCACGCTGTCTGACTATAATATTGCCAGGCACAACAGACTGTCCGCCAAACACCTTTACTCCTAATCTTCTACCGCGAGAATCACGACCGTTCTTGGAACTACCACCAGCTTTTTTGGTTGCCATTTTTTTCTACCTTTTATAAAATTAAGAAATTATCTCTTTAACGCGCATCACAGTAATTTGCTGTCTATGCCCTCTTTTTCTGCGATAGTTATGCCTACGTTTTTTCTTAAACACAATAACTTTATCGGTCTTTTTATGCTCAAGCACCTCAGCAGTCACTTTAGCACCACCTAGACTTTTAGCATCAACTTTCTCGCCTATTAAAATAACTTTTTCTAATTCAACAACGCGGCCAATGTCAGCGACCACCTTTTCGGTTTGTATAACATCGCCAACCTTTACCCTATATTGTTTTCCACCCATTTCAACTACAGCAAACATAAAAAACTCTAAAATACATATTAACCACTAGTAGATTTTGCACTTTTAAAGTTTTGCTGATGAAAAGTCAATAGCAAAATCATAAATCTGCTATCTTCCTTTACTGCCTACGACAATACTTGGTAATTTAGCATCAGCTGAAATAGGAGTTTGAGGAGGAGGCAATATTGAAATATTTTGCAATGAAAAAGAGCTAGCAAAGCCTTGCATCGCAGAAGATAGCATATCTATTAAAGCAATGCCTAGGATTATGGTTTTAATGGTTTAAATTTTTGCTGAGTGTGTTTTCTATCCTTGAAAAATTAACTTACCATTATTCGGCCCCATTCCTACGATGTGTCCAAAATCTTCTGCCATAAGCATATACAAACAAAATACTATATATAAATGATAATATATTTATAATAACTTAGTCAATAAGTGAAGAGTAAAAGGGGGGTGTAAATTTGAGCTTAGAAACTGGAATAAAATTAATAAATCAGGCCATAAAGGACATTACTGAATAGAGTGGTGTTTATAAGATGATAAACGCCCAAGGGGAGATAATGTATGTTGGTAAGGCTAAAAATTTAGTCAGAAGGGTACATCAATATACTCAAATTGAAAGGCTGCCTAATAGATTGAAACTGATGATGTCTCTGCTCGCTAAGATTGAGGTACTTATCACAAAATCGGAAGAGGAAGCCCTTCTTTTAGAGGCTCAACTTATAAAAGGCTTACAGCCTAAATTCAATATAGCTTTAAAGAGTGATAAAAGCTTTCCTTATTTAGTTATTGATAATGCACATAAAATTTCCACGGATTTTTAAGTATAGAGGAGCTAAAAAGGAAAAAAATTCTTATTTTGGTCCGTTTTTAGTGACTGGTGATTTGGAAAATCTTATGTTGAATATCCAAAAAATTTTTAAGTTGCGCAGTTGCTCCGATAAATTCTTTTCAAGAAGGCAAAGGCCTTGCCTGCTATACCAACAAATATCTAGATGTTCTGCTCCTTGTGTCAGCAAAATAAGCGAAGCAGATTATAGTAAAAGCCTTAAACGAGCAAAAAAATTTTTATCTGGAGATGTGGCAGAACTTCTGAATGAATTAATAAAAGAATTAATAAAAGAGATGGAAATAACTAGCGAGAATTTACAATTTGAGAAGGCGGCAGAGATAAGAGGTACAATACACCTGTTTAATCAGCTGCAAACAGAAGAATTATATAATGAAAATGCATATGATAATATTGATATCTTTGCAGTATATTCTATGCAACTCAGGAATGCTATACAAGTTTTAGCATTAGAGAAGGAAAAAACGTTGGTCATGCGAATTTCTGCTTAATATATTATGCAAAGAAAGCTCCCATCCGTTATTGCCGTAAATTATACAGATAGCAATACTGTAAAAGTTTTGGAGACATTATTTAATATTAAAATACTGAATGCTGAGAAAGATAAATCTGTTGCTAAAATATATAGTATAGCAAGAAAGAATGCTGAGATATCATTAACTCAGCATATGAAAAATGATATAGTGGCGGATGAAATATTGCAGCAATTACAAAATGTTTTTGATCTTGATAAACCAATTTAGAGAATAGAAGTCTATGATAATAGTCATATTCAGGGTCAGTACGCAGTTAGGTGCAGAGTAGTGAGTGACGGCAAGCAATTTATTAAAGATGAATACCGCATATTTAAAATTAGACAGGTAGAAGTAGGGGATGATTACTCTATGATGCATGAGGTGCTGGCGCGCAGATTTAAAAAACTTGAGAGTACTAATATACCAGATTTGATACTAATTGATGGCGGCCCTAATCATTTAGCAGTCACTTCTGCAGTTTTAAAGCGGCTCAATATAACAACTGATATCCGTGCAGTCGCAATTGCTAAGGGATCAAAGCGTAATGCTGGAGAGGAAATTTTTTATTTAGATGATGGGCAAGTTATAAATTTTGCTAAAGATGATAAAGTTTTACATTATTTGCAAAGGTTGCGAGACGAAGTACACAAGTTTGCTATTTCAACGCATAGAAAATTGCACCAAAAGGAAACTATAACCTCTTTAACCAGTACTATTATACCAGGTATAGGCAGTAAAAGGCAAAAAATTTTATTAAGCGCGTTTGGTTCTTATGAAAAAATTAAGCAAGCTTTGTTAAAGGAATTACAACAACTCCCCAATTTTGGGAAAAACTTTGCTTTGGAGGTTTATAATTATTTACACAGCAAAAAAGATGAATAGAATGTGTAGGGTGCTTTTTTCCAAACTAGATAAGTGTTTATGTCGCCAAATAAAATTCCTAATATTCTAACTCTAATTAGAATCGCCCTAATTCCAATCTTGGTCACATCTTTTCACTTAGAAGGGAACGCCGCTAGGTATGTGGCAACGGGCATATTTATTTTTGCGAGCATTACTGATTACTTTGATGGCTTGCTTGCCAGGCTTTGGAAAACAGAAACCAGCTTTGGTAGAATGCTGGATCCGATTGCTGATAAGATGCTTGTGATATCGACTTTGGTTATGCTAGTACACAAAAATATGGCTCCAGTTCTCCCAATACTTGCCATACTTTGGAGAGAAATATTAGTCTCAGGATTAAGAGAATATCTCGGCCAAATTAAAGTAAGTATGCCGGTAAGTCGCCTATCAAAAGTAAAAACTGTCATGCAAATGATCTCTATTATCGTTGTCCTTCTTGGTGAGGAATCAACAAGAATACATTATCTTACTCCATTAGGCCATACCTTATTATGGGTTACAGCAGCCTTAACTTTATTTACTGGATATATATACTTTAAAGAAGGATGGCAGCATTTATAGCTAAATTAATTTGACTACTAGTTTATCTGTGTTTTATCTCTCTATCCAAGTTCTGTAGATTTTAAGTTGAAAACACTTTGATTTTATTTATTGCTTATATATTATAACATCTTAAGCTAGGTAAGCTCAGCAATAAGTGAACGAGAATTTAAGATGAAAAATAATTCTGCAAACCTTGAGTTTAGTAAAATTAATAAGGAGACTCTAACTAAAAGCTGTATGAGTTTTTACAACACAAGGACATAGCCTTTGCAATTGGAATATTATGTATAATTGGGGTGTTGATATTTCCAGTTTCTACTGGTCTATTGGATTTTTTGTTAAGCGCCTCAATAGTATTTTCTGTATTAAGTACTAATGACAGTGCTGTTTATTGATAAGCCATTAGATCTTAGCTCTTTTCCGAGTATTCTATTAGTTGTCACAATGCTTAGGCTCTCTCTCAACATTTCAACTACTAGGCTTATTTTACCAAATGATCATAAAGGCACAGATGCTGCAGGCCATGTTGTGGAGGCATTTGGGTATTTTATCATGCAGGGCTCTGTAGTAATCGGAGCCATAGTTTTTGCTATTTTAACCATTATAAATTTCGTTGTGATTACTAAGGGTTCTGGAAGAATTGCTGAAGTTGCAGCACGGTTTAGCTTAGACGCAGCCTGGCAAGCAAATGGCAATAGATGTAGACGTTGCAGCAGAGCAGGTGTCATTAACCAAGAACAAGCGCAACAAAAAAGAAAAAATTTAGAAAATAAATTGCTGGTATTATAATAGGTACCTTACAACAGGACATGAGTTTTAATAAGGCGTTAAAAACATATACCATATTAACTATAGGAGATGGTTTGGTAACCCAGATTCCTGCTATTATTGTGTCGATTAGTGCTGGTCTACTCGTTACTAAATCTGGTGTACATGGGTCAGCTGATAAGGCAATATTCCAACAATTAGGCAGATATCCTCAATCTCTGGCAATTGATTATGCTTTTTTATGTGAATGATGCCAGGCCTTCCTCTAGTGCTATTTTTTATAGCCGGATCAATCATGGCAGGCGCTTCCTTTTGGCTTAATAAAGTACAAAAACAAAATGCTGCTAATTTATTTGATACGCCAACTGCTGTTTCTTCGGTTTCAAGAACTGAAGACAGTGTTTCGCGTGAAGCTTCATCACAGCAGACATCAGCTCTTCATATGGACATGATTAAACTCGAGATAGGCTATGAGTTACTACCTCTTGTTGAGCAATCAAATACTTTAAAATTACTGATCAGATTAAAGGCTTACGTAAACAATTAGCTAAAGAAATGGGCTTTATAGTGCCATCTGTTAGAGTTCAAGATAACATACAGATTGATAGTAATATGTATTATTAAAGATTAAAGAAATAGAAGTAGGCCGAAGCCATGTACGAAGAGATAGCTTATTATGGAGCCAACTAGTGCTCCGATAAAATTCCTGGAGAAGATACTAAAGAGCCAGCTTTTGGTTTGGCAGCACGCAGGATTAATCCATCTTATAGAGAGGACGCTTTGTTTAAAGGGTATACAGTGATAGAGCCGTCTACAGTGATAATAACTCACATAACTGAGTTATTAAAAGAGAATGTGACAGAGTTGCTAACCTATGCTGAGGTACAGAAATTACTTGATAACTTGCCTAATGGCCATAAAAAACTTGTTAATGAAATTATTCCAACCCAAATCTCAGTAGTAGTTCTACAGCGTACAGTCTCTTTTAAGTGAGGGTATTTCTATTAGAGATTTACCAGGGATATTAGAGGCTATATCTGAACTTAGCTCGTCGACTACGACTAATGTTCAAAAATTAACTGAGCATGGTAAGGGGTGCGTCTTGCAAAACAGATATGCAACGCTAATACTAATGAGAATAGCTAGCTATATTCCTGTATTAGTTTTATCTGCGGATTGGGAACAAATTATAGCAGAGCATATAGTTGGAGAAGGAGATAATAAACAAATAGTATTGCCTCCGAGCAAACTTCATGAATTTGTTGCAGCTGTTAACAAAGAATACGAAAAATATGCTTCAATTGGTGAAAGTCCAGTAATACTCACTTCAGCGCTTGTAAGGCCTTTTGTTAGAAAAATTATATAGAGAGTAAAACCGAGTGCGGTAATTATGTCGCAAAATGAAATTCACCCCAAGGCTAAGATCAAAACTTTAGCACAGATTTAAGAAAACTTCCTGAGATAGAAATTTTAAATAGGTATACTTTTCTTTTAACTTGAAGGATTAAACATGCTTATCCAAAAGCCTATCTACGCAAGAGAAAATTTGCGCCCTTTAAGACTCAATTCT
>JALDTH010000004.1 GCA_030073355.1 Candidatus Midichloria sp.
TTATCTCTAATTGCTTATTGACTCAAATCAGCTAAACCTTCTGTTAAATTCTCTCCTTAATCCAAAACTTGAGGTTTTAACAAGCTGAGCTTGCTAAGTGGAGGCAATGGCTTTGTGGTGTGATGTAAACTCAATTTGAAACCCATTTAATTCCTTGAGCAATAGGAATATACTTAGTACCTTCGCCACATTGTTAATTTAACAGTAAATTGTACCGCGCTTCTATTCCTTAGAGATATTGCTGTATAATTTAATCCTCGAATCAATTTTTGTTGCTAGCGAGTCGTAAGCAATAGCTCCTTCTATTCTTTCTCCATTAAGAAAAAAAACTGGAGTGGCATTTATTTCTAGTATTTTAGAAGCCTTAAAGGCCTCACTATATATACTGTCTTTAAGCTCTTTATTCTGTAAACACTTATCAAAATCACTTTTTTCCATGCCAGACAATTTCGCTATATTACAAAGTGATTTTTCAAAATTGGTGCTATACCTCCACGATTCTTGGGATAAGAATAAGCCATTTAAGAAAGGAAAATAGTTATTGCTACAAGAAGCTAGCATAGCAGCGAATAAAGAGGGCTTATTAGTAGGGAAGTTTCGGTGTACGTATACTAAAATGCCTTTATCTATATAATTCTCCTTAATTTTAGGTAAAGTACTGATATGGAAATCTGCACAGTGAGGGCACGCAAGTGAGGAGTATTCTATTAATACTATCTTAGCATTTTTATTACCTAAAAATTTATCATTGGAATTAATCTGAAGCACTTCGGCTTTTTCGTTTTTAGTTGCCGCTGCGCTAGATAAAATTTGAGTAAAAAATAATAGCGCGCAATAAATAATAATTTGTATAAAATTCATTTTACTTAAACATTTAAAAGTTATGACATTATTTTTTAATGTTTCTCTTTGTTTTAGCAATAACTTTTGAGTTCCTTCTTTAGCTATTTTTAGTAATTCATTAAAAGAAGTCTTTTCTCCTGTTGCTTGGATTTCTATTAATTTGTTAAAGCCATCAAAGACAAAGTCGGCATCTATATCAGCCTTACTGTCTTCGTTATAAATCCAAATCAATTAGTGGTTTACCATTAATAATGCCACAAGAAACAGCAGCTATCTGCGTTTTCATTGGAGAGCGCTTTATTATTCCAGAATGTATCATAGTTTTTATCGCTTCGCATAAAAGCTAAAGCTATATAACCTCCGGTGATAGCAGCGGTTTTGGTGCCGCCATCAGCCTGTATTACATCACAGTCTATAATAATCTGCCTCTCACCTAAAATTTTTAAATCAATAACAGCCCTTAAGAGATCTGCCAATCAACCTTTATATTTCTTAAGTTCTTCCTGCTTGTTTGCCTTTAGTTGCTTCACGTTGAAGGCGTGAACCTGTTGATCGCATTAGCATCCCATATTCAGCAGTGACCCAGCCTTGTCCAGTATTCCTTAGGAATTGCGGGACTTTTTTATCAAGGCTTGCAGTACATATTACGGTTGTGTCACCAAATTTTATTAAACAGGATCCTTCAGCATGCTTGTTATAGCCAGCTATAATTTCTACCGGTCTTAATTCGTTATAGTATCTATTATACGATCTCATGGTTATTCTATATAGTTTAGGCTACAATGGTATATTTCTTGACGATCTAATTGATCTTGATGTTTTTTCGTATATATAACTGCCATAGCCATGCCAGAAGATGTTTGCTCAATGCTTACTAATCTTCCGCCATTGCTTAATTGCTCAAACAATATTTCGAGTGTTTTCCGGAGTGCTCCGTTAATAAAAATAATATCATAAGGGGCTTTATCAGGGTGACCATAGCTGAAGTCACCGGAGTGAATGGCGAAATTGTCAATACCTAAAATACTTAAATTATGTTTTGCACTTACTATTAAATGTAAATCATTTTCAATACCGACCACAGCTCTAGATAACAACGCGAGGACTGCTGTTGAGTATCCTAAGCCGCAGCCAATATCTAGAACTATATCTGTTTTTTTGATAGCGCAGGCTTGAAGCATTTTTGCAAAAATAACTGGCTCCAAGATAATTCTACCAGAACCTGCGCTTATACTACCTTCGCTATATGCAACTAGCTGGAATTTACCTTCTACAAACATGTGCTTAGGGACAGATTTTAGTGTGTTTAATACAGCAATATCAGTGACATTGTTCGGTACTATCTGATTTTGTACCATATTATTTCTAGCTTTCACTAAGTTTTGATCTTCTGTAGTTAAATTTTGCATAAGGATTAAATCTTCTACTATAGAAATAAATTTAAACACTCTTATCGGATAATTGCAATCTTTTAAAGTAGTTGAATATATGTCTAATTTGAATCTTGAGACATTTTCATTCCAATAGAATGATAACCGCTATCTACGTGAAGAATCTCGCCTGTTACTCCGGAGCTCAAGTTGCTCAATAGATAAAGAGCGCTACGGCCAACATCATGAATATCAATATTTCTCCTTAAAGGAGTATTTTGCTCAGTCCAGCTTAGTACCGATTTGAAATCAGAAATCCCAGAAGCAGCAAGAGTCCTAACAGGTCCTGCTGAGATTGCATTAATTCTAATATTGCTTTTTCCTAAGTCGGTAGCAATATACCTAACACTAGCTTCCAAAGCTGCCTTTGCAACTCCCATAACGTTATAGTTGGGAACTGCTTTTTCAGCACCATAATAAGAGAGGGTAATAATAGAACCGCCATCAGTCATCAATTCAGCTGCATATTTTGAAACTGCTGCAAAAGAATAGCAAGAGACGTTCATAGTTAAAGTAAAGTTCTCTAAGCTAGTGTCCACATACCTTCCACTTAGCTCATCCTTATTGGAGAAGGCTATTGCGTGCACTAAAAAATCAAGCTTACCCCATTTTTCTTTTATTAGAGCAAAAGTTTTTTTCAATGACTCCTGGTCACAAACATCACACATAACAAGAAAATCAGAACCCAAGCTAGCGGCAAGTGGGGTCACTCTTTTTTCTAATATCTCACCTTGGTAAGAAAAAGCTAATTCTGCTCCATGATTAGCACATTCCTGAGCTATCCCCCAAGCCATAGATTTATCATTGGCAAGACCCATTATCAAACCTTTTTTACCTTCAAGTAATTTATTCATTTATAACCTTTTTAAATTTTATTGAATTATTCCCCAAGCTCCATCATCTCTTCTGCAAGCCTGCCCAAATGCTTGCTGAGTTTTACCGCTGATCTTTACGGTTTGAGCATACTCACGGCAATTTTGACCTTGTACTACATAAGTTCTGGTTGGTACCATATATCCGCTTACACCAGTATCTGGATTTTTCCAAGAAACTCGTTGCCCAGTTTTAGCGTATTCCAAGGCTTTTTGCTGTGTTCTATTCATGGCCTCTATATCAGCATGGTCTAATTGCGCGCCAATGGAGTGCCCCATTAAGCTGCCAGCTAGACCTCCGATAGTGATTGCAGCTGCATTTCCAGCTCCGCCTCCGACATGTGACCCTAGAAGGCCACCAACAATGGCCCCACCTATTGTGCCTACGTGAGTTTTATTTATCTTACCAGCTTGATTAGTTGAGGGTACACATCCTACAACTGCTAAAGATAATATAATAGCGGTGGTGATAGTTTTTAGCGAGAATTTATTCATAATTTTTCTCAAATCGTTAATTAGAATCAACTTTGAGTATTCTATTTTTAAAAATAGAATAAAGCAAATAAAAATAATTAAGGCAGCTAGCTATCTATTTTCCCAAGTTATTTCTTCTTTCTCATTAGCGCCACTCAATCTAGCCATAATGGTTTCTCCGCCAATTGCAGTTTGCCCTTCTGCAACAAGAATTTTGGCGGTATCTGGAATATAAACATCAACTCTGCTACCAAACCTAATTATACCGAATCTCTTACCAGCAAATACCTGCTCATTCTCTTTAGCGTTACAAACGATCCTCCTTGCTATCAAGCCAGCTATTTGTACCAATGCCACATTTTGATTATCAGGAGTTTTAATTAGTAAGGACTGTCTTTCATTATCTTCACTTGCTTTATCCAAAGATGCATTTAAAAATTTGCCGAGATGATAATGGGCTTTCTCAATAACTCCGTCTACAGCTATTCGATTAACGTGCACATCAAAAACATTTAAGAATATACTAATTCTTGTCATTTCTTTTTCTACCATATCAAGTTCTTTAGGAGGAGCTGCTCTGGTAATCCTTTGTATAAGACCATCAGCAGGGCTTATAACTAGGCACTTAGCGACTGGGGTGATTCTTTCTGGATCGCGGAAAAAATAAATGCACCATATAGTAAGTATCACTCCTATCCAACCGAATGTGTTAGATATCGCAAACAAAACAAACGTTGCTAATGCAAAACATAAAACAAAGACATAACCTTCTTTATGAATTGTAGGTACCCAATCTTTAAAGCTTTCAAACATTTTCTTTTAGTGTTATATATTTTTCATAAAAATGAGTTATACCACAAACTTAATTATTAGAAAGCGTAATTTTAAAATACAAGTGTCAATATGAGCTACCATAATATATGTGTTTTTTGCGGAGCGAGTGAATTAGTCGATAATAAATACAAGGAACTAGCTGCAAAATTTGGGGAAGAAATAGGAAAAACAAAGCGCCATTTGATATATGGCGGAGGCGGTTCTGGCTTAATGGGTATAGTTTCGAAATCTGCAAAAGAAAGTGGGGCGAGAGTCACTGGAATATTTCCTAAAATAATAGAGAAAGTTGAGCTATTAAGCTGGGAAGTTGATGAATTAATTTTTGTAGATAACTTGTTTATCCGTAAAGAGCGAATGCTAAAAAAGTCAGATGCTTTTGTTATTTTACCAGGAGGATTTGGCACTCTTGATGAACTATTTGAAGTTGTTACTTTAAAAAATCTTTGTATTAACGGCGTTTGTGAAAAGCCCGTCTTTATATTAAATCAGGATAATTTTTGGGGACCGCTGTTTGACCTATTTGAAAAAGTTATCAATGAAAAATTTGCAAGTCCTATAATTAAGTCTAACTATGAGTTCGTCAATAGCATTGAAGAACTAATTAATCGCTTGAAGTAAGCGAGATAAATAAAGTACCATAAAAATATTCCTTCAACAGCTTAGATGTTCATATAATACTTCTACATTTGTGATCAATCCAAGATCATTCCAAATACAGAAATCAGTACTTAGGGTAACTTACTATCGGTGTGCTACAAGTTCAGTATCAGTACATCTAATTGCTCCATCCTCACACAATTGAAGTGCTAGTGCACTATTGGGTGTGACACTAGCTATTGCTGTTTTTGCATATTGCAGATTAATTTAAGGGTGCTGAAAATTTCAGCTTTTACTTTTGATAATTACGTGCATAAAGATGAGGTGGTAGTAATAGGTGTTGTTGGCGTACTAGTAGTTGTGGTAGTTGTCGTAGGTTTTGTTGTGGATGTAGTAGTTGTATTTGGTACAAAATTTTTGGCTAAAATCGGCATAGGCCTGCATCATTTTTTCCGCTTGGATTAGCTAAAAAAGCTCCAATGATCACATCATCTAAACCACTCCTGTTTATACCTCCAATTACTGAACTGAATATCCTGCTTGGTCACTAGCATTAATCCTATTAATCACTAACCCAAAGACAGTTGATGTCAAAGGGAAGATAGCTCAAAATGCCGTTTTCTATGAATCATAGTTAACGTCAAAAACCTAACTCTAGCTTCATTAAGCCAGTTTGAAAGTCAAGCTTCTTGAGTGCTGTTTTTGTAATGACGGCGTATTGAATAAAAAAACAGACTCACCAAATTAACCAATATAAGATTACTGCTGCGAGTCAATATTTTCTTAGAGAGTTTGGGAATTAATCCGAAATCTGGTTGGTAACATGTTGTTTTGTCTAAATAGATAGCAAGCTCTTAGAAAACCAAACTACTTTTGAAAATAGCCCGAACAGTGTAAGCAACTAAAAAAAGCATTTAAGATTTATATGGTGCCGCCGGCGGGAATCGAACCCACGACCTCTTCATTACCAATGAAGTGCACTACCACTGTGCTACGGAGGCATAAAAGATAACTTGGTATAGACTTCTATAAAATAACTTGGCTTTTTACAAGTCTTTTGTTCACTTAAGAAGGATTTATTTTTTATTTTAGCTGTTATTTTATACGCTTAATTGCTCTAACCCAGGCTTCCCAATCTCTTTCTCCTAAAATTTCTTCAAACGACAATAAGTCCTTAACAGCTTTTTGGCAAATTTCTTCTGGTATTCGTAAATAGTCTTTATTCATACTTAAGGTGATAGCTTGAGTCTGGCAAGCTTTCTCTAAATGATAAGTATAGAACATAGCTTCTTCGATATGTTGGCCACATATTATTGCTCCGTGATGACGCATCAGCATAAGCATTTTAGAGCCTAAGTCATGGGCAATTTTTTGTCCATAATTTTTATCTAGAACCAGAGAGTTATAAGAATGATAAGCAATATTGTTGTAAAAATGTAAAACCTATTTTGATTGATTGGTAATAAACCTTCTCTTAGCGTGGAAACAGCGGTAATATAGGGAGTATGTATATGAAAAACGCAATTGATATCTGGGCGATTTCTATAGACTGCAGCATGGGTTATATAACCGGTTTCATTATAATGTTTTTCTTTGCCCTCTAAAATCTCTCCATCAAGAGATACCCTTGAGCAAGTTTTCAGTTCCTACTTCTTCAAAACGAAGGCCAAATTGATATATATAAAAACTTATGTATGATCATCTAATCTCTAAGATAAGCAAGTATATGATATGCTTGTGCAAGCTTCTTCTTACGATTTAGTTCGATTAAATCTACTACCATACCCTTAAGACACTAACCTACCTAGTATTTCTTGAAGATTAAGTTTTTCATTGGTAGCTGAAATTGGTTTATTAGTTTTTAATAATTCTTTTTCCACTGCTGCAAATACCGTAGTTATTACATATTCCCGTAATCGAGCAGTTTCAATTTGGTTTTGGTAAATAAGTGATTGTTCGATTATCTCTGCTCTTTTCTGCTCAAGTTCAGCAAGCTTTTTATTCGCTGCAGATTTTAAATTCTCAATACGTTTTTTAGTCAAGTCTAAAATTTCAACGCATTTTTTATCGGTTAATTTATTTTCTTCAATAAGTTCTGCTAAAGCCTTTTCGGCCTCTTCCCGAATTTTTAAAGATTCTGTTATATCTTTTTGTATTTCATTTATCTTCTCATTAATCATTTTAGCGATGAGCCTTTTCGTAGGCATAAAAGCCAGGGCAATAAATGTAATAAAAGAAATTGCAATCCAAAGATCAGCTGTAATCATTTTTTCTTCCTGAGTTTTGATCGAGAGTTAAAGATGATAAAAGAATTTGTTTCAATTCTTCAACAATAGCAGGGACGCCTTGAGCTATTTCTAAGTTTCCTAAGTAGGTTAATTCAGCTGCTTTTTCTTTTAAGATTGTAGAAGTTATATTGTCATTTTCAACAGCTTTTGTTTCAAGTATTAATTTAACTTCTAGGTCTGCCTCAAGGCTCATAATTTGTGCGTTTTCATTTGTCGCTTTAAGTTTTGCTTCTATTGCAGTTCTTATTTCTTTAGCTTTTTTAATAGCTTCTTCTGCAGCATTTAAATTATTTTTTATTAAATCTATTCTTGAATTTATGATTTCTTCAATTTTTGGAAAAAACAAAAACCATACTAATGAATAAAGAATAAAGAAGCTGATCAGGAGCCACAGAAACTGACCTAAGTAGGTAGAGAAGTCAAGCTGAGGCATTTTTCTTCCTATGGTTAGATAACAAAAAGTAGTAATAATGCAATTAAGAAGGCAAAAAGACCCATGGCTTCTGCAAGGCCTGCTCCTATAAAGGCATTCTTCATCAGTTGAGGTTCAGCAGAAGGGTTACGAGCAATGCCATTTAATAACGCAGCAAATATGGATCCAACTCCAACCGCGGCTCCAAGCATTGCAATTGCCATTAAGCCTACCCCAATAAATTTTAAAGATTCTAATTCCATTTGGTTCCTCGTTTATTTAAAATCAATTAATGTAAATTAAACACGTCGCTTAAGTATACACAAGTTAGTATAGAAAAAATATAAGCTTGTAATACAGCAATGAATATTTCAAATCCAGTTAAAATTGTCAACAGAGCGAACGGGAAAATACCTAAAAATCCTGCCATTACTGTAAAGGCTGCGAGTACTTTTAATACAATGTGTCCTGCGATCATGTTTGCAGCAAGCCTAATAGAGAGACTTATAGGCCTGGCTAAGTATGCAAACAGTTCAATTACGATAAGGAGAGGTGCCATAAAAATAGGTACTCCTTTTGGTAAAAACAATGATAAAAAGTGAGCACCATGTCTGATAAACCCTAGAAGCGTTATAAAGATAAATATCATTGCTGCCATAGCAAAAGTTATAGAGATATGGCTAGTAACCGTAAAGCTGTATGGAATCATGCCAAATAGGTTACAAGAAAGTATAAAAATAAATAAAGAGAATATCAGCGGAGCAAATTTTCTAGCTTCAGTACCTGCTGTACCTTCAATCATTTGAGTTATAGTATCGTACATAATTTCTACAAAAGCCTGCGTTTTGGTAATGGGGCCATTTTTGCTGAATAAGATCGGAGATAAAAATAAAGCAGCTAAGGAAATAACTATAACCATAGCGAGTGCTGAATTTGTGAAGTGTAGATTGAAACCTAGGAAATTAAATTCAAAAAGATTCTTAATAGCAAATTGTTTTAATGGATCGATGATCATACATATATTTTTATTATCAGCCTTTAAAGGCATTATAAGCATTATAACTTCCTGCTGCAATACCAAAAATAGAGCCGAGAAATAAAAAAATCGGCGTGGTATTTGTATATTTATCAGCATGATAGCCGATGAACGCTCCAACTGCCATTCCAACAGCCAATTCCAAAATTAAATTATAACTAGAAAAACTCTTCTTAGTTTTGCGGCACACACTTAGTCTTTGTCGTAAACTGGAAATTTTTTTCTCTATTTCATCCATAATTTTCAAGGCCGAGATGGAACTATTGTGAGTGATAGAGTACCAGAAATTAAACAGCAGTCAATTGTTTCATGTGGCTATGTAATCATTCTTACTTGCATAAAGCTCGAGAGTATGCTAATATTTTATTGTATTCCTTCGAATGTGGGTTGTTTTGTTTTTTAGGTTTTGCGATACGACGACTGAGCATAGAAGTATTTGTGGGTGCTGATAACCTTTAAGGAACTGGTTACGGCAAGTGATGTTTTCATAGATAAAACTTATATTTATTAAAGAAATCATGGATGAAGCTCTTGAAGCTACTTATATTACTAGACCTAGAAGATGGGGCAAGACTACTAGTTTGGATATGCTTAGGACTTTTCTTGAAGTAGAAGTAGATGAATATGGCAATAAGAGAGCTGAAAACTCTAACAAAGTTCTGTTTACTGGAGGTGTAATTGACATAGGCGCTAATAACACAAAAAACTAGAATCTTTAAATCATCAGGGTTTATGTCCGGTTATCTTCGTTAATTTCAAAGATGTTATGGGGAATTCATGGCAAGAGGTGGAAAGTATGCTAAGATTAATGCTTGGTAAGATTTATATACAACATAAGTATATAGCTTGTTATTTACATAATATTATCACCAACCCGCGCTCTAATTACGCAGATGAACATGAGGCCACTGAATTCTTAAAGAAATACAACTGTATATATGAAGAGGATGGAAGAAGAGCTACTAAGGAAGAGCTTGTTGATAGCCTGGAATTTTTGACTAAGCTTTTACATAAAATTTCTGGCCAGCCGGTATACATTCTAATAGATGAATATGATAACCTGTTAATCACTTATTAGAAGCAAAAAATCCTGATCATGACCTTATAAAAAAGACTACTGGGCTGCTGTCAATATTATGTCTGCTTAAGATAACAATTATTATTTAAAGAAAATTGTACTAACTGGTATATTCGATAGTGTAAAAAGGCAGGACAATCTAGTTTTAATACTTATTGCATAAGTGATCACAAATTTAGTAAAAGCTTTGGTTTTAGTGATGACGAAGTCAACTCAAATTAGAACAAGCATATTCTTATCTATTACTTAACTCTGGTTATTTAACTGTAAGAATGGAGGATAATAGATATTTCTTTAAAATCCCTAACTTTGAAGTAAGAAAGGATTTTGCTTTAGTTATTGAAGAGGAAATATAAAAGTTAGAAAAGTACAATAATTTGGCAGAATCGAGCTATGGCAAATCTTTGTTAAAATCACATGATAAGCTAGAGCCCAACGAATATCGTGAAGCTGTGGATCTTATTATCAACGCAAATAAAGTTTAGAGAAATTACTTAAAAGTAGCTTGTCATGTGATAATAAATATGCAAGCTTTAGTCTACTCCAGCTAGCTGCAGTTATTAGTAACTAGAAAATATTATCAGTATTACTTGCACATTGCGGTAAAGAGCTAATCAGCAACAAGAATAACGAATTAAAGGTGATAGATTTTGCCTATTTATCTGGCAACAGGCAATATAGTGAATAAGATAGCAGATAAATGCTATCCATTTTCAGGGGGTTTTCATATACTCTAGGTATAGCTTATCTTAATCTTATCACTGGAGGTATCAAGCTATACAGTAAATTTTCAACACCCAAGGACGCAAGTAAGGTAGAGACTTTAAGATCATGGTACTTTCCAAAAGTTTTTTTGATTTATCGTACATTCTAGAAATTTTTTATATTCTGTATCACTTAATGTTCTCTTACATTTTCAATAGGAAGGTGGGTCAGCCCCTGATTTGGCTTTAGCGTTTTAATAAAGTGGTTATATAAATTCTGTCCTATATATATAGGCTATAGTTGGTGTTAATTCTTCTTTCGTTAGTATTGATTCTATATTGTGTGTTATATTAGTCATGCCAACCTCCTTTGCCTCTTCTTGCGACTATTTGCTGCAATGTAAGTATAGAAATGCTTGTAATGGTTCTCTTCACTTAGAGCTTGATTAATGCCAAGCAGAAGAGCAAAAGCATTGAGAATTTTTTTGTTCTCTATAGATTCTATTCGATTTATGATTTTCTCTAAATCACAGCCATTGATTACAGTAGACATAACATTCTTTAATATAATGAGTTGTAAATTACACTTATAGCTAATACGCAGATTTTTTAGAAAAAATCAATAACAGATTAATATTTTAATAAAATATTGGTGAGATTAGGCTCAATTTAAATTGCTTAAAAAGTAAAAATATCGTAGAAAAATAAGGTACTTTTAATTTAGGAAAACCTATGGAGCTAAATCAAATTCGAACATCTTTTTTGGATTTTTTTAAGGGCTTAAATCATCGCATTGTGCCTTCTAGCTCACTAATTCCTCACAATGATCCTTCGTTGCTTTTTACTAATGCGGGAATGGTACAATTTAAAAATTATTTTACCGGTATAGAGGTACCAGCGTTCACTAGAGCCACAACTAGCCAAAAGTGTATAAGAGCAGGAGGGAAACATAATGACTTAGAGAATGTTGGCTATACCGCAAGGCACCATACTTTTTTTGAGATGCTAGGTAATTTCAGCTTCTTAGGGGATTATTTCAAAGAATTTGCTATCGAATCAGCTTGGCAGTACCTTACGAAAGTCCTTTCTATAGATAGAAATAGGCTCTACATCACAGTGTATAACGAAGATGATAAAGCGTATAATATATGGCAAAAGTTAACGGGTTTTAGTTCTAGTAAAATTATTAGAATTGCGACCAATGATAATTTCTGGTCTATGGGCGATGTTGGGCCCTGTGGTCCTTGTTCTGAAATATTTTTCGATCATGGCGATAAATATCAAGGAGGTTTACCAGGAACTCCTGACGAGGGTGGTGATAGGTATATAGAAATCTGGAATCTAGTTTTTATGCAATATGAGCAATTGAGCAATGGTAAAAGGATCGCTTTGCCGAAGCCTGCTATAGATACCGGTATTGGAATTGAGAGGGTGACTGCTGTTATGCAAGGAGTGAATGATAACTATGATACTGATTTATTCTTAAACCTCCGTAGGGCGTCTAGCGAACTTTCTAAAAATGAAGGCCAAATTGCATCTCACAAGGTAATTGCAGATCATTTGAGGTCTAGTTGCTTTTTAATTGCGGATGGGGTGATGCCTAGTAACGAAGGTAGAGGATATGTCTTAAGGAGAATAATGCGCAGAGCCATGCGCCACATTCACATGCTTGGCGGCAAAGATTTGATGTTGCATAAGTTAGTACCTATTTTAGTGAGTGAGATGTCGGAAGCTTATCCGGAACTTAAGCGAGCCGAAAGTGTTATAAAATCTATTTTAGAATCAGAAGAAGAACGGTTTGGCGAAACCTTAGATAGAGGACTAAAAATTTTGGCTTCGGCGTCGGAAC
The DNA here is from genome assembly GCA_030073355.1 of Candidatus Midichloria sp. Taxonomy (GTDB): domain Bacteria; phylum Pseudomonadota; class Alphaproteobacteria; order Rickettsiales; family Midichloriaceae; genus Midichloria. The sequence continues at coordinate 12,418 of JALDTH010000004.1, forward strand.
ACCTAAAGGTGGGAGAGCAACTTAGTGGAGAAGTTGCTTTTAATCTATATGATACTTATGGGTTTCCACTTGATTTAACTAAGAGTATATTACGCGGAAGGAATATATCAGTCAATGAGGCTGGTTTCGAAGAAGTAATGGAAGACCAGAAAAAAAGAGCAAAAGCTGCTTGGGCAGGTTCTGGAGAACAGGCGGAAGAGAAGATTTGGCATCAGATATACTATGATTATGGTGCAACTCAATTTCTAGGATATGAAACGCATGAAGCAAAGGCTAAAGTTTTAGCAATTATTGTAGGTAATACTAAGGTTGAAGAGGTTGAGCAGGGTGAAGCAATAGTGATGACTGATAAAACACCTTTTTATGCTGAATCTGGAGGGCAGGTTGGAGATGTTGGTTTAGCGGGCAAAAATACAGTGCTTGATGTAAAGAAATATTCACAAGGAATTTTCGGACATCATATTGAAATAGTTTCTAAAATTAGAGTTGGAGAGGAGATATTCTTATCAGTTGACAATAATAATAGAAATAAGATAAGGGCAAACCACTCTGCAACTCATCTATTGCACAAAGTTTTGCGGGATATTCTTGGTGGGCATATTACTCAAAAAGGGTCCATAGTAAATGCTGAAAAGCTACGGTTTGATTTTTCTCATAATAGACAACTATCTAGTGAAGAGCTTATTCTAGTCGAAGAGAAGGTAAATCAAATGATTGTTGAAAATAGGCTAGCAATTATTGATCTTTCAACTCCTAAAGAGGCTATTGGGAAAGGAGCAATAGCATTGTTTGGTGAGAAGTATGGCGATGAAGTGCGAGTGGTGAGTTTAGGCAGTTCTGTGGAACTTTGTAGCGGTACGCATGTCAGGAGGACTGGCGATATCGGATATTTCAAAATCGTGAGCGAGGAATCCATTGCAGCTGGAATTAGGAGGATAGAAGCTATGACTGGTATGGCCGCAGTTGCATTTTCAAATGCTAAGCAACAAGTGTTAAAGTCCCTTACAGCCAGCTTAAAGTGTGCGGAAGTTGAGATTATAAATAAAGTACATTCTCTTCAGGCAGAAATAAAATCTTTCTCTAAAGATTTATCACATTATAAAGGTGAATACCTTGCTTCTGACGTGGTCATTAAGAACGGCAATAGTTATAATTTTGTCTATAAAATATTTTCCCATATTGATAATAATAGCCTGAAGACTGTGCTAAATATCGTTAAAAAGAAAAATCCTCATAGTTTAATTTGTTTAGTTAACGAACTGAACAATCAGGCTACAATTATCATATCGGCATCAGGTAACACCCTTGAAAAACTTAAGGCTAATGATATTGCTAAATTTTTTACCGAAAAAGCAGGTGGAAGAGGAGGAGGGAATATTAATTTAGCTCAACTTGGTGGATGTAATCCTCACAAAATTAAAGAAGCTTTGAAAGAATTAGAAGAAATAAGTCATGTTAAGTAGTTTAGAAAGTGCTTTAAAACGTATTGAATATTTACGGTCTGAGCTGAAGAGACATAACTATCTTTATTATCAATTAAATAAGCCAGAAATATTGGACGCTGAGTACGATCTCTTAAGTAAAGAGTTAGAAAGACTGGAAAAATTACATGGTATTGAAGAAGTAAGCAGCCCTATTCAAACAGTAGGAGGAGCTCTGGATGTTAAATTTAAGAAAGTGGCTCATTTGCGCACAATGTTATCTTTAGGGAACGCATTTTCTTTCAGTGATATCGCGGATTTTTATGAGAGAATAACTAAAGTTTATCCTGAGGTCGAGTTTATATGTGAGCCTAAGATAGATGGATTATCATTCTCTGCGTTATATCAGAAGGGCAAGCTCAAATACGCCTTAACTCGAGGTACTGGAGAGTATGGAGAGGATATAACAGAAAATTTTAAACAAATCATAGATGTGCCCCAAACTATAGATTACTCCGAAGAATTAGAAATAAGAGGTGAAGTATATATAAGGAAAGATGACTTTATGGCCCTCAATAAAGAGCGAAGTTTGAAGGGAGAAGAAGAGTTTGTTAATCCAAGGAACGCTGCAGCTGGATCCTTGAGGCAATTAGATAGCAATATAACAAAAGAAAGAAAACTCAGGTATTTCGTTTGGGGAGGATTCTTTAGGCATTGCGTTTCACAGAACGACTTTCTAGCAAAAGCAAAGGGATTAGGGTTTTGCGTTAACGAAGATATTATTCTTTGTAAAATTTTAGAAGAGATCAATAGCTATTATTTAAAGATGTCTGAAAAAAGAGCGGCATTGCTTTACGATATTGATGGCTTGGTATATAAGGTTAACAATATTAAAACACAGCAGATACTTGGACAAACAAGTAAAGCTCCAAGGTGGGCTATTGCTCATAAATTCCCTGCTGAAGTTGCTATAACCCAAATAGAAGATATTATTGTACAAGTTGGCAGAACAGGTAAATTAACTCCTGTTGCATTGTTAAAGCCGGTGAATATTGGGGGAGTATTAGTTTCAAGAGCCACCTTACATAATGAAGATGAGATAAAACGTAAAGACTTTAGAATAGGAGATGTTGTTAGTATTAAAAGAGCTGGTGATGTTATACCTCAGGTTATTGAAGTAGATATTAGTAAACGAAATGGTAATGAAAGAATTTTCAAATTTCCTAAAAACTGTCCAGTTTGTGGGTCTAGCGTTGAGCAAATTGAAGGAGAAGCAGCTATTAGATGTACAGGAGGTAGAAATTGTCCGGCTCAGTTACTTGAGTATCTTTGTTATTTTGTGCAGAAGGATGCATTTGATATTATTGGTTTAGGAGAGAAGCAACTAGAGGAATTTTTAGAAGATGGCTTAATTCAGGAGCCAGCTGACATATTTAAAATTCCGGAAGTAGAAGCTGACATTCTAGATAACTTAGAAAAAAAGACCGGTTGGGGAAAAAAGTCTATTGCTAATTTGTTAAATGCAATTGAAAACTCAAAGAGAATAAGACTGGATAAATTTATTTATTCCCTTGGAATCAGACACATTGGACAGGTTAGTGCGGAAATAATTGCTAGACATTTTAAGACATTCGGGAATTTCTATGGAGACTTAAAAGATAATAAATTTGATGCCTTAGAAAGGATTAATGGCATTGGCCCAACGATGATAAAGTCTATTGAAAGTTTTTTTGCCAATGCTAAAAATATAAAATTTATAGAAGAACTTTTATTCTATATTACCATAGAGGACATGGAAGAGAATGATAATATATATTCTCCTTTATATAATAAAAAGATTATTTTTACCGGTTCTTTAGAATCTATGGCTCGTGATCAAGCAGAGCAGATTTCAAAAGAGTTGGGAGCTAAGATAGTATCTAGTGTTTCTAAAGAAACAGATTTTGTGGTCGCAGGCAGTGAAGCTGGTTCTAAACTTAATAAAGCAAAAGACTTGGGAGTTCAAGTGTTAGCAGAGCAAGAATGGTTGGATATGTTAAAAAGCCTTAAGACACTTTAAAAAAATTTATTAAATCGAGCTACAATGTATTGTCAATAACTGTAATGTGTGTTACTCCTAGAAACCCAGTTCTGCAGGCTAATTTTATTAAATGATTCGACAAAAAAGTATTATTAAAAAGTATGCAAAAACTCTATATGAGATAGCAAAAGAACAAAGCTCTATAGAGAGTATTAAAAAGGATTTAAATGCTATTTCAGAGAAATTAAGCAATAACAAACATTATAAAAAGCTAATGTTTTCTCAATTTTCTCCATATAAGATGAAAAAAATGTTCATTAATACTGCGTTAGATGGACTTAATATTAGGAAGATTACTAGAAATTTTATAGAAGTTCTACTGGTTAATAATAGGATTAATATGTTAGATGATATGCTGAAATGCTTTAATGATATTATTCTTTCTGAGTCTGGCATTGTAAAGGCAAATTTGACAGTCTGTCCGCATCAAGAAGATATAAGTCAATTTATTAAGGAGCAGTTAGGGAGTGTATCGGGCAAGGAAATACTATTGGAGTCCGAAGAAAATAAAGAGATCTTAGGTGGTTTTATTATCAGGGTTGGTAATAAAGTGCTGGACTACTCGTTAAGAAATAGGCTAAATAAGCTAAAAAAGTACTTGAATGAAGGTAAGAAATGAAGGCTTCAGAGATATCTAACGTGTTAAAACAAAAAATCTCCGGGTTTCAGGAGGTCGCTTCTCTCGATGAAATAGGACAAGTGGTTAAAGTGTCAGATGGAGTTGCCATAGTATTCGGCCTTGACGCTGCCCAGGCTGGTGAGGTTGTTGAATTTAGTAGCGGTGTAAAGGGTCTAGTGCTGAATTTGGAAGCCGAGAGCGTTGGAGTAGTTATATTTGGTAGCGACCGAGACGTTGTTGAAGGAGAAACAGTTAAAAGGACTGGAGAAATTCTTGAAGTTCCCACGGGCAAGGGTTTACTAGGGCGGGTTGTAGATGGCTTAGGTAACCCTATAGACGGTAAGGGACCATTAGAAAATGTTGAATACAGGCGAGTGGAAGTAAAGGCCCCGGGAATTATAACTAGACAGTCGGTGAGCGAGCCTGTACAAACTGGTATTAAAGCAATAGATGCGCTTATCCCAATAGGCAGAGGGCAGCGGGAATTAATCATAGGAGATAGGCAAACAGGTAAGACCGCTATAGCAATTGATACTATATTAAACCAAAAAGATGCTCATATATCAGGCGATGATAAAAATAAGATATACTGCATATATGTCGCGATTGGTCAGAAAATTTCATCTGTTGCCAAAATCATTAAAAAACTTGAGGAAGAAGGAGCGATGAGCTATACGACGGTCGTTTTAGCGTCAGCTTCAGAACCAGCTCCAATGCAATTTATTGCTCCTTACACAGGTTGCAGTATTGGCGAATTTTTTCGTGATAACGCAATGCATGCCTTAATCATATACGATGACTTAAGTAAGCATGCAGTAGCTTATAGGCAGATGTCATTATTATTACGTAGACCTCCGGGACGCGAAGCTTATCCCGGAGACGTCTTTTACTTACATTCGCGGCTTCTAGAAAGAGCCGCTAAAATGTCAGACAAAGATGGTGGTGGCTCTTTAACCGCCTTACCCATTATTGAAACGCAAGGAGGAGACGTCTCGGCATACATCCCGACAAATGTAATTTCGATTACTGATGGACAAATTTTCTTAGAAACAGAACTCTTTTATAAAGGTGTTAGACCTGCAGTGAACGTTGGGTTATCAGTTAGCCGGGTTGGATCTGCTGCACAAATTAAAGCTATGAAACAAGTTGCAGGTAGTATTAAATTGGAACTTGCGCAGTATAGAGAAATGGAAGCCTTTTCTCAATTTTCTGCAGATTTAGATTTGGCAACGCAAAAATTATTGGCTCGGGGCGAAAGACTAACAGAACTCTTAAAACAGGCTCAGTATAGCCATAGCGCTGTTGAAGAGCAGATTTTAGGCCTTTTTGCGGGTATTAATGGGCATTTGGACGCTTTGGCAATAAAAGACGTTAAGAGATTTGAAGAAACATTACATGAGCATACCAAATTTAATAATGCAATATTGCTCGAGCGAATAAAAACAGAACAAAAAATTAGCGATGATATTGCAAAAGAGCTGCATAAAGTTTTATCTGATTTTGCCAAGTCTTTTGTGTGATATTTGGGAAAGGCTATGTCTTCATTAAAATTTTTAAAGGGACGGATGAAGAGTGTAAAATCTACCCAGAAAATTACTAGAGCAATGCAACTTATCTCCGCTGCAAGATTGAATAAGGCACGAGAAGCTTTAGAATTATCTATTCCGTACACAACTGCAATGCAGGAAATGATAATATCTGTTGCAGGGAGTGCTGAATTAAATATACCAATGTTTAAAAAATCTTCTGAAGAAAAGCAAAAACATTTGATCGTTGTAGTTACCTCGGATAGGGGGCTGTGTGGCTCCTTTAATGCTGCCGTAATCAAAAAAGCAAAAGAGTATTGTACTACACTACAAACTTTAGGTGAAAGTTTTTATATAAGGTGCATTGGAAAACGTGGTTATGAGAGCTTAAGTAATCATTTTGGGATAGAAGTAATTACAAAAGTTCCGAGCACAAAGCAAATAGATGCTAGATTAGCAAGCTCAATAGTAGAAAATATTATTAAGGATTTAAGCTTAAATAAGTTTAATACTGTAAATATCATATTTAATAATTTTATATCAGTAATGCAGTATGAAACAGTTAATGAACAAATTATTCCTTGTGAGGTCGGAATGACCAATCAAAGTGCAAGCTTTGAGTTTGAGCCGGTTTTACCAGAAATATTAGAAGAGCTAACAGAGAAATATTTAATAGCTGTTATTTATAATGTACTACTTGAAAATGCAGCCAGCGAACATAGCGCGCGAATGACTGCTATGGATAATGCGACAAGAAATGCGAGAGCAATGCTATATAATTTAAGTCATGAATATAATAAAACAAGACAGGCTTTAATTACAAAAGAGCTTATTGAAATTATTTCAGGAGCTCAAGCAATATAAGTTATTAATAAAAAAGGATATTTAAAAATGGCTAATAAAGGTGTAATAACTCAAGTAATAGGTGCGGTAGTAGACGTGAGGTTTAAGGGAGGCTTGCCACCTATATTAAATGCAATAAGCTGTACTCACCAAGATAAAGAATTAGTTTTTGAAGTTGCTCAACATATTGGTGAAAGTGAAGTGCGAGCGATCGCCATGGATAGTACCGAGGGACTAAAACGGGGCATAGAAGTTTTTGATAAGGGAGAGCCCATCTCTGTTCCAGTAGGAAGGGAAACTCTAGGCAGAATTATGAATGTAATTGGTGAGCCGATTGATGATAAAGGACCAATTGGTGCTAAATCTACACTGCCAATACATAGAAAAGCTCCTAAACTCATTGATCAAGCCACAGCTTCAGAAATATTAGTTACCGGGATCAAAGTTATAGATTTATTAGCACCATATGTTAAAGGAGGGAAGATAGGACTTTTTGGAGGTGCTGGGGTCGGAAAAACAGTATTAATTATGGAATTGATCAATAATGTGGCTAAAGCTCATAGTGGTTTCTCAGTATTTGCAGGGGTTGGAGAGCGAACAAGAGAAGGGAACGATCTTTATCATGAAATGATGGACTCTAAGGTTATAGATGTAGATGATTCGACTAGATCTAAGGTTGCCTTGATTTATGGGCAGATGAATGAACCCCCTGGAGCACGGGCAAGGGTCGCTTTAACAGGATTGACTGTTGCAGAGTTTTTTAGAGATGAAGAAGGACAAGATGTATTGTTTTTCGTGGATAATATATTTAGGTTTACCCAAGCAGGCTCAGAAGTTTCAGCTCTTCTAGGACGCATTCCATCAGCGGTTGGTTATCAGCCAACGCTTGCTACGGAAATGGGCGCTTTACAAGAGAGAATCACTTCAACCAAAAAAGGTTCGATTACCTCAGTCCAAGCTATATATGTGCCTGCCGATGACTTGACAGATCCAGCTCCTGCAACATCTTTTGCTCACCTTGATGCTACAACTGTTCTTAGTAGACAGATAGCAGAGCAAGGCATCTATCCAGCTGTTGATCCCTTAGATAGTACTTCACAAATGTTATCACCTGCAATAGTTGGAGAACGCCATTATAGAGTTGCAAGGGAGGTGCAGAGGATTTTACAAACCTATAAATCTTTGCAGGACATTATTGCGATTCTTGGTATGGATGAACTTTCTGATACAGATAAGTTGATTGTAAACCGAGCCAGAAAGATTCAAAGGTTTTTATCACAACCATTCCATGTTGCAGAAGTATTTACTGGAGACCCTGGTAAATTTGTGGCCCTTGAGGATACAATTAAAGGTTTTGAAGATTTAGCTAGTGGCAAGTATGATCATTTGCCAGAAGCAGCTTTTTATATGGTTGGCTCGATAGAAGAGGCAATAGAAAAGGCTAAAAAGTTACAAGTATAGTAAGTAGGTAGATAGTGCCAAAAATAAACTGTAAGTTATTAACACTTAATTCAAAGATTCTAGACAAGGATTTAGACATGATAGTAATTCCGGGAAAGGAGGGAGAATTAGGAATTTTAAGTGGACATGTACCTATGATCGTTGCATTAAAAAAGGGGCAAATCAAAGCTTATTTAGAGAATACTATAACGACTTATGATATTGAGGGTGGCTTTGCTCATATCACTAAAGATATGTGCAATATACTTTCTTAGGTTTTATAAAGATGTATAATGTATAAATGGTTTGATGAACTTGATTTAGGATCAAGAATGCGTTGTAGAATTTTCTTATTGTTCTTCTGCTTCTGCATAGCAATTTGGTGTTTCGTAGAGCCTGATTTTTATACACTTAATTTCTGAATCTTTAAAAAGCTGTGGACATATAATGTGAAGTAGATACTTAGCCATATTTTCAGCAGTTGGATTTTGGTTCATGTAGTATATTGTTTGTTCAATATTATTACTGATTTGATCTCCAAGAATTTTATCAGATATATTTAAGATAGTGTTATGATCCCAATTTTTATCTACCCAGCTGCCAAGCTTTTCTTTAATATCAGAAAAATCTATAACTATGCCAATGTCAGATAGCTCTTTAGCTACAAAAGTTGCTTCGACGGTATATCTATGCCCATGTAATTTGTAACATTTACCTTGATGCCCAACTACTCTATGTGCTGCATCAAATTCTATTTTTCTTGTGCAAGAAATCATATTATTTTGTTAAATTTTTTGCTAATTTGTTTATTTTTTCACCAACGTGACCTAACAGCTCATAAAATGATTTAGTGAGCGTTTGGCTTCGTTCTTCTACAATAGCTTGTGCTTTCGCGGTAGAAGCGTTTCTTGCTTTGATTACTTCATCTTGTAGCCATTAATGCGGTAATTAAAATAGCCTTGATATCCGTTAAACCTTTTAAATTTGACTTAAGATTATTGATCTTACCGTTGACTTCATCTGCTAACATTAATATTTTCTCTTTTTCTTCTGACTCAATTTGCAGAGACAAGTTTCCTATTTTTAAATCCACAATCGCCATTAACTTTTCCTAAGTAACATGTTCTTGAGTTGGGTTATAGAGAGATCGACGTCATAAGACGAATTTCTATCCAGTAGTGCTTCATGTGCGGCTACGTGCATTGGATTTTTACAGGACCGCTCCTGGAGCTCTTGGCTCATTATACTATTAGCATTCTTAAGTTTTTGGATCTCTTCTTTTAATACGTTATTTATGCCTAACAGTTCCTCGATGCGATTTAAGGCTTCATCTTTTTCTTTGATAGCTCGATTAATAGATTTTTCAAGATAATCTATAGCATCAAATAAACGCTTCTGTGCGCTTTTATCGCTCATAATGTTTTCTCCAGGATATTTTTGTGATATAATTAAAATGCCTTACAGTATAGTATTCTACGATAAAATATTAATAATTACAATAAGAGTGATTTTTGAATGTTTGATATATCTCTTGCAGAGCTTGGTGTCGCCAGCATTGTTTCTATAGTAGTTTTTGGACCTAAAGAATGTCTTAAGGCATTTAAGTACATACGATATATATGGGTGAGATGCAAAAAAATTATTTCACACTATATGCACCCTATTCAAGAAGAATTAAGGCATGTTAAGGATCATTTAATTGATCTCGAAGGAGAAATTCAACCGACCTATGATTTAGAAGAGATAAAGAAAGAATTAAATAGTTTAAAAAAAGATGGCAAAAGAAAAACTCGTAAGAAAAACATTTGAAGAACATTATAGAGATTTAAAACTTAGGGTTATTTATGCGGTTTCATGGTTTATTCTCTGTACAATAATTTGTTTTTTTATTGCAGAAGAAATTTATAATATTTTAGTAGCTCCTCTTGCTGAAGCATTTCATGATAAAGAGGGCAGAAAATTAATCTTTACCGGGCTTACTGAAGGACTAACTACACACGTAAAGCTATCTTTATATACTGGATTTCTTTTAAGTTTTCCTTTTATTATTGCTCAAGTTTATCTATTTATTGTCCCAGGTCTATATAAACGCGAAAAGATAATTTTTTTATCTTATGTAACATCTTCTACATTACTTTTTGTGTTGGGTACAGCCATGGTTTACTTTTTAGTGATCCCAACTGCGTGGAGATTTTTTCTGAGCTTTGAAAAATTTGGTTTTGACTCTAGCTTGCCGATTCTGCTAGAAGCTAGGATTAGTGAGTACCTAGATTTGATATTAGATTTAATAATAGGCTTTGGCTTAGCATTTCAATTACCTATCATTCTTGTTATTTTAATTAGCATGGAAGTTGTTAAGGTCAGTCATTTAGTAAGGTTTAGGCGTTATGCTATAGTAATTATTTTTATTATTGCAGCTATTCTTACCCCTCCAGACGTATTTAGCCAAATTACTCTTGCACTTCCTTTACTATTATTGTACGAAATCTCTATTGTTTTAGGAAAATTAATCAGAAAAAATGTGGGACATAAAATTTATTAGAGAAAATCAGGAAGGCTTTATAGAAGGTATGCGAAAACGTGGAGAGGAAATTGATCTTGCTCAACTACTTGAATTAGATGCATCTATAAGAAAACAAAAATCTATCTTACAAGAATTGCAAAATAAAAGAAATCAAATCGCAAAGCAGGTAGGAATATTAAAATCAAAAAATAGCCCTGTACCGGAAAATTTATTCTCAGAAGTGGAAAGCATTAATAAAGAATCTCCAATAATTGAACAACAAATCGCAGAACTAGATTCAGAGCTACAACATTTGCTTTGTAGGTTGCCGAATAACTCAGCAGCTGACGTCCCATTTGGTAGGTGTGAAGAAGATAACATAGTCATAAGGAAGGTTGGAGAGGCCAGACAATTTGATTTTATCCCTAAACAACATTTTGATATTGATAAAAACTGCATGGATTTTGAAAAAGCGGCTGAAATTTCTGGCTCTCGGTTTGTAATTCTAAAAAATGACTTCGCACTAATGGAAAGAGCGTTAATAAATTTTATGTTAGATCATCATACTGAACAGTTTGGTTATACTGAGTTCTCTTTACCTTATATGGTAAATTCAGAGGCTATGTTCGGTACTGGGCAGCTGCCGAAATTTAGTGAAGACTCTTTTGAAACTAAAGATGGATTTAGATTGATACCAACCGCAGAAGTACCATTAACCAATCTAGTTTCAGATCAGATAGTTGAAGAAAAGCAGCTTCCTCTCAGAATGACTGCTCATACTCCATGTTTTAGATCAGAGGCTGGAAGCGCTGGTAAAGACACTAGAGGAATGTTAAGGCAACATCAATTTCATAAAGTAGAATTAGTGAGCATAGTCAAACCAGAAGACTCAGAGAATGAAATAGAACGTATGACTTCAGTTGCTGAGAGTGTACTACAAAAGTTAGAATTACCATATAGAGTTATGCTTCTATGCTCTCAGGATATGGGATTTTCTGCAAAGAAGACTTACGATATAGAAGTTTGGTTGCCTGGGCAAAATTGTTATCGAGAGATTTCTAGCTGCTCTAATTGTGGCGATTTCCAAGCACGCAGAATGAAAGCACGCTACCGAGACGAAACAAACAAACAAATCTTTACTTTACATACGCTTAATGGTTCTGCTTTGGCTGTGGGTAGAACAATGGTTGCAATTCTAGAAAATTATCAAAACGAAAATGGTGACATTATTATCCCAAAAGTGCTACAAAGTTATATGAATAACAAAACGGTAATCAAGGCTAGTAAAAATGGATGATAAGAAATTGTTAGATAATTTTGAATATGCTTCGTTTAATCGCAGAATATTCTCTAGTACAATAGATGTTTTGATATTACTAATTTATCAGATTTTTTCTGTATAACAATAAGGGGCTAGCAGTCATGATAGGCGAATTTTTTAAGTCTAGAAACAATACTGTGAGCTCTGAAGAATTATGGCAATTGCTTATTCTTTGTTAGTTTTTGGAACTATAAAGGCCAAACTCCTGGAAAGATGATTACGAAATGTAAGATAGCTGATGCTAGCTCTGGGGCTACTCTAACAATGAAGCAGTGTATAATAAGGTTTGTTTTATTATGACCTCTTTCACTAAAAGAAAGCAAGGCTTACATGATATGATTGCAAACACTATAGTCATTCTTGATAAGAGACTGAGCGGTGATGCTAAATCTCTAGAGAAAAAGATTAAATTTAACTGCTAACATCGTGTATTGATTAATCTGCGGCAGTGGATTTCAGCTCTGTTTCATTATAGTAGGAGTACTGAAAGATTCTGAGGGGACAAAATTAATTACCTGTGTTATATCGAATTCTGTATTGAGTTTTGGCATTTGGCCCATAGGTTTCACATCAAAAGTTATAGGAGAACTTACTCCAATTGGAATAAAGTAATATTTCGTAATGGAATTTAGCATTTGGCTAAGTACATCGTATCTAGCAGCCATCGCTCCACTTATCCTATTGTTTCCGTTTCCTGGTAAGGGGCAGTACGCCTTGTTAATGTAAAGCTCGCCGTTCATTATATCAGCATTTAAAGCAAAATCATGAATTTCTTGGTTGAAAAGATTTATTGAACTTACATATAACTCTATGTAAGTGGTAATTAGATTGTTAAGGATAGAGTCAGACGAATAAGAATGGTAGTCTAACAAATTAATAATCTCAGCGATTTCATCAAATTTTTCACTTTGTAAGAAGTAGTATATTGAAAAATTTTAGAGCATTATTCTTAAAAGACGAATCAGAATTTATTATGATTTGGCGAGCTTGGAAGGCTGATACTTCTTTCTTTATCGGTTGCTTGCTTTTATCTTCATTTACCTCTGCAATAGCAATTGTGAAATCCTTTAGATTATAAATATCAAGCGAGGTTTTTCAATGAAATTCAGGATCATCGTAAAGTTTGTCTCCTTTACCGTATATCTCTAGGGTAAACATACTATTATCTATTTTTATCAAGGCTTCTTTCAACTTTGCCTTCTGAATTTATACCATTTAGATTTGCGCTTAAATTATATGGAGTGTTGTTGAATTTTAGATTAGAGTTTAGTTTATAACTTTTGCCTAAAATTTTAAGTCTAGCTCTTCAACCTTTAAGCATTCTATACACTGGACTCCGAAGCTAATTTTATATTAATTAATTTTACATCTGGAAGAGCTCCTACTAAAGCAGCACCACATGTGGTTTTGAAATGCTCCACAAAATGTTCTAGATCAATTTTTGAAATTGATTGCGGCAACACGGTATATATGACTAGCAAATTTTTTATTAAATAATACCTTGTAGCTAAGATAAATTCCTATATCTCCTTCATATATTCGTCTATTTTTCTTATCTATAATTTTAACGTCCTTGATTTCAAGATGTGGTAGCGGAAATAAAGCTGCAGTAATATCTTTTTCGATTTTTACAAATACTGTAAGAGGCTTTAAAAAAGCTCTGCAATTCGTCCTTATACTCATTAAAAGTTAAAAAGTAAGAAAGTACAAATAGGGTTAGCAATATAGCTAAAAAAGTTTAAAATAATTATTTATAATAACCATGATAATCATGCACTACATTTATTTCTACATTCAAGCTGATAGGTAAACAAGTGGTGTTAAGTTTATTAATCTTGCACGATAGTGATGCTTTCTATTATATCAGGATTTTTTACTTTACCATTTTGCTTAGTATCTCCTTTTTTGATCATATCAATAAACTCCATTCCTTTCGTAACCTTGCCAAAGGCAGTATATTGATAAATTGGCTGTTATAGCGGCTATTAGGGTCAATAGACCTAGCCATTGAAACAATTCCGCGAGTATGATTTATCGCATTAAATTCAGCAGGTAGATTTGATTGATTGCTGCCATCAGTCCCATCGCCCTTTGGATCACCAGTTTGCACCATAAAACTATCTATTACTCTGTGAAATTTTAAGCCATTATAAAACTATTTCAACTGGGCCATACTTAAGCTTATTTTATGGTTCTTCTTTTGATTCATGTTCTCCATCCTATGTTGGTTGTTAGGTTCAATAGTATTCTCTGCAGCATGAGCCGAGCAGAATAGTAATCCAAAAAATTGCAATAATACTAGAAGAGATTTGAATAGGGAATTTAACATGACTTGTTGTGCTTATTAATCGATAAAGGCTTCTACACTATTCAACTGCAATTTTAAGTTTTTTTCAACGACTTCTTGTACTTTTTCTTTATAAAGTATAGCAAGGCAATTAATACCAAAAGGCTGCATTGCTTGTCCTATAAGTTCTTCACCTACAAAAATTTCTGTTCTTGGTAAAATTTTTTCAGCTTCATATAAGCTTTTAAAACTTATTTTATAGATGCCTTTGCGCACTGTACCTCTATAGGTTGTTCTTGCGGTAACCTCTTGTCCTATATAGCAGCCCTTTTGATAATTTATCGCCTTAAGCTGATCCATATTTAATTCCAGCGCAAAACGCTCTCCTGGCATAAAGTCTATAGATAGTTCTGGAATCTTTAAATCTATTCTCTCGGTATGATAGTTAAGAAGGTTATCCGTATGATCTTCGACCTGCTCTTCTTCCATAAAGCCTCTATAATAGCTAAAAGAAGGACACCTAGGATCGCTGAGGAGTCCATCATTAAAAGAAGATTGGGAAATGACAACTTTCATATTATCCAGAATGTCTATGCTGATATCTGATTGCAGCTTATACATATTAAATTTTTTTATTACTTCGTACATGTATTTTGCTGGGATATCGATTAAGTAATGATCTTTTCGCTCTAGAATGAAAAAGTCATACAACATCTTACCTTGAGGAGTAAGCATTAGGGCATATAAAATGCTGTCATCTTTTAATAGATTGATATCATTAGTTACTATACCCTGAAGGAAACCTGCTATATCAGTTCCAGACATCCTAATAAGGGCTCTATAAGGTAAAATTACCATATTGCTTATTCAATATTTCTTGGGTACATTGAGCCATTGTTTTAGAATTTCTTGATATACAATCACTCATATAAAAATTCTTATTAGGATTAGTAAAAGAGTCTTTTTCAAACTCTCTCATCTTCCCTAGATTAATTTTCACTTCGCTTGGAATTGCACTGTTAACATATTGAAAGATAGGGAATTCTTTTGCTATTGCTCTTCTTAGTTCGCTTAAGGAATTGATCTCTAGATCTACTTTTAACAGCTTTGCTAACGCATTTACTATTTCCCAATCAGATTTAGCATACCTAGGAGGCGGTACTGCCGCATAAGTCCTTTGGACCCTACCTTCCGTGTTAACAAAAGTTGAGTCTTTTTCAGTGTAAGCAGCGCTAGGTAGTATAATATCAGCCCTATATGCTCCCTTGTCACCGTGGTGACCTTGGTATATTACAAAAGTATCTTGGGGAATCTTTTTCAAGTCTACTTCATCAGCGCCAAATAAAAATAGTACTTTTGAATCTTCCAGAATATTTTGAATATGAATAGATTTAGATTCTGGTATAAAGCCTATATCCAAACCACCTACTCTTGAAGCAGAGGTATGAAGAATATTGAAGCCATTCCAGCCATCCCTTATTATGTCAAACTTAGTACATATTTTTTTTAGATAGTACACAAATGCTTCAAAGTCAGAGCGAGTGAAAACTGCAGCACCCACTATAATTATTGGATTTTTAGCAGTTTTTAAATACTCACTAAATGGGTGTTCTCCCTCAGCAATTTGCTTTAAAATCCAAGGGTTGTTGCCTAAGTGCTTATAATCATATTGTAAATCAACTTTTTCACCAATTAATGCAATTTGAGTTTTATTATGCAAAAAGGCTTTTCTGATTCTTGCATTAATAATTGCCGCTTCATGTCTTGGGTTGCTGCCGACTATGAGACATAAATCAGCTTTTTCTATTCCACTAATTGTGGTACCAAAAGTATAAAACCACCGTTCAGAATTATCCAAGAGACTGCCATCTTGTCTACAATCATAATTATCGCTTCCAATGCCATTTAGAAGTTTTTTGGCTAAAAACATTGTCTCTATATCAGTAAAGTCTCCAGCTATGGCTCCTACTTTTTGTGAATTAGTAGTTAATATTTTATTTTTAACCTCGGTTAAAGCGGTATCCCAATCGCATGGTTCTAATTTACCGTCCTTTTTGACTATTGGTATATCAAGCCTTTGGTATTTTAAGCCATCGTACGCAAATCTTGTCTTGTCAGAAATCCACTCTTCGTTAATATCATCGTTAGGATTTGGAAGGATCCGCATTACTTCTGTTCCTCTACTGTTTATTACTATATTACTACCAACTGCATCTAATACGTCTATTGAGTTGGTTCTCTTGAGCTCCCAAGAACGGAATTGAAATTCATACGGCTTAGCAGTTAATGCTCCTACTGGGCAAAGGTCGATAATATTACCCGATAATTCAGAAGAAACAGCCTTCCCAATATAAGTAGTAATCTCCATATCCTCACCACGCCCTATAGCTCCAAGCTCATTGGTTCCCGCTACATCTTCTAAGAATCTAACACATCTTGTGCAATGGATACAGCGATTCATGTTAGTACTGATCAAAGGTCCCATGTATTTATCAACAACTGCGCGCTTTTCTTCTTCAAATCTGCTGTATCCATTGCCATATTTCAAGGCTTGATCCTGGAGGTCACATTCACCACCTTGGTCACAAATTGGGCAATCCAGCGGATGGTTAATCAGCAAAAATTCCATTACTCCTTCCCTTGCTTTTTTTACCATCGCAGTGTCAGTATGCACAATCATGCCATCTACAACAGGTTGAGCACAACTTGCTACTGGCTTTGGGCTTTTTTCGATTTCTACTAAACACATCCTACAATTGCCAGCAATCTCTAGCTTCTCATGGTAGCAAAATCTTGGGATTTCAGCTCCAGCTACTTCACATGCTTGTAGAACTGTTGCTCCATTTGAAACTTCTATTTCTATACCGTTGACAGTTAATTTTGTCATACCTTATCTTACTAATTTATAAACTTAAATTTTCCTTATAATACCGTTATTGTCAATTCCCTAATAAAGGACAGTACTACTTATTTAACAACGATTAAGTAACATTATACACAGGAATAGTTACCAATCATCTAAAAAATAAGTTATTCTCCTCCTTCAAGTTGATGCACATAAATTGTTAATTGTCTTATAGTTGAATCAGATAATTTGCTGATCCAATAAGGCATTACGCCGCTTCTGCCTGAATATATAACATCAAATATGCTTTCATAGCTACTGCCATAAAGTGATACTGCATCTCTTAAGTTTAGAGCGCCAAATTCCCTACCTCCCTCTCCATCCATTCCGTGACAATAAGCACAATTTTCTATGAATAGCCTTTGCGCACTTAAATCTTCATCAGGTTTCTTGCTGGATAAAGAAATGACATAATTAGTTAAAGCAGCAATTTGTTCTGAAGTTAAAATTTTATCTTTACCAAAGGCAGATATTTGCGACTCTCTTGTTTCCTCATGACCTGATCTAATACCATACTTTATTGTGGTATAGATATCTTCTAACTTTCCACCCCAAAGCCAAGCATCCGTAGTTAAATTAGTGTAGCCCCACAATGCCTCCACCGCCTCCTACACCATGACACAAGGGGCGCAGTTGTTTTCAAATGCTGATCTACCACCTGCAAGAGCAAATTTAAAAAGTTTTTCAAGAAGTTTTTCATTTTTTAAGATTTCTTCAAAAGAGGCTTTGTCAAATTCAGCTTGGTATTTAGCTCGAATTGCTACTATTTCATTTTGACTTTCTTCTAACTCTTTCTGTGAAGACCAATCTAACAACCCATTGCTATGTGGAGTAGGCCAGGAGGGATAGAGTATCCAATATATTAAGGTAAAGAATAAGGTGCAGTAAAAAAATAATCTTAGCCAAAATGGATCAAGATTATTATATTCTTCTATACCATCCCAACTATGGCCAGTAGTAACAGGCCTTTTCTTTACTTCTTTAGGCATATCAGTTAATCAGAATTACTTTGCTTATCTTGGCCTATGACCATACTCATCATAAATTTTACTACGATTTGGTCTATAGAGCCAAACAACAATTGCGATGCATGAAGCAATTACTACAACAAGCCCAGCGATTGATATAAAGTTTATATTCATAGTTTTACCATTTCCGTCCTTTATTAGTTTTCAAATCTAGTCTTATGCCAAGACTCTATAGATAGCCAACAATCGCATCTATCTCTGTAATTTCTGCAGATTTATTATTAAACTTTCTTATTTTAGCACCAGGATAACGTTTGTTGAAATCTTCTGTAGCTGTCTGATCTTCACCAAGGGATAATTGAATTTTTATGTCCTCATAGTAGTGCTCTATATCTAAATCAGTATAGGGGAGACTCCTAACGATTGTAATATCTCCATTTTTCTGCTTAAATCTTCAAGATTGAGCAAAGCCTTTAACATAAAAGGATATCCAGGCAATTGATTCTGGTACTACAGAACGAGGATCGTGTAAATGCTCAATGTGCTAATCATCAGAATATTTCTCTCCTATTCGCGCCAAGTCAGGACCAGTTCTTTTTGAGCCCAAAACAAAAGGAAAGTTATATTGGCTTTCGGCAGCTATTGAATAATGACCATATCTTTCAACTTAATCTCTTAATGTTCTGACTTGTTGACTGTGGCATCCGTAACATCCTTCTCCTTTATAATATGCCAAAGCCTAAAAGTTCTAGTGGAGTGTAAGGTCTTCCAGCGTCAACTACCTCTATCGTGATTTCTTTTTTAAATAGTGGTAATATTTGCACCATGCCACCTATCAAAGCAACGACTACAATAAGTACAACTAAAATAAATAAACTTTTTTCTATAATACTATGGTAATTTTGTGTCATATCTAACTTGCCAAAGATACTGGTTGATTATAAACCTGTTTTTGTATGCCTATTCATTTGTACATAACTCGTTATAAACTAAAACAAGTGCTCCCGACAAAAAGAAAATACCGCCGATAGCTCGAATCACATAATATGAGTGCAGAACTATAACAGACTATAAGAAAGAATATTTTTAAGAAGCCCATATTATCATAACTACGCCACATTAAGCCTTGGGTAATGCCTGCTGTCAACATAGAAGTTATATATAATACAATGCCAACTGTCGCTAGCCAAAAGTGTACATTCACTAACTCTACCGAATACATTTTTTCTCTTTTCCATAAAATAGGTAGCAATATGATATATTGCCCCGAAACTTATCATAGCGACCCACCCTAAGGCTCCAGAATGAACGTGATTAATAGTCCACTCTGTACAATGAACTTAATGCGTTTATTGATTTTATTGCCATTAACGGCCCTTCAAAGGTACTCATGCAGTAAAAGGCTAACGCTGTAATAAGAAATTTTAAGACCGGATCTTCTCTTAATTTGTGACAAGCACTGGATAAAGTCATGAGCCCATTTATCATTCCTCCCCATGAAGGAAGCCATAAGATAATTGACATAGTCATGCCAAGAGTTTTGTACCCAGTGTCTGGTAAGGAAGTATAGCGTAAGTGAATGAGGACCTGCCCAAATATAAATAAATACCAGCCCCCAAAAGTGAAGAATAGAAAGCCTATAAGAATAAACAGGCTGATTAGCTCTTTTTGGCAAAAAATAATAAGCAATTCCAAGAAAACCTGCGGTGAGGAAGAAACCCACAGCATTATGACCATATCACCATTGAATCATAGCAGATTGCACCCCTGAAAAGGCCGCTAATACTCCATGTACTAAATAGAGAAGAAATAGGTATGGAGATATTATTCCCTAGGTTTAGCATGGGCAACTACAATTATAAATGCCAAAAAACCAATTAGCTACATATATATGAGGTTCTTGCCGTTTGATAATCGAGGTCATAAATACGTATAAATATGTTACCCAAATAATAATAGTCAGCAATATATCAGCAGCATACCATTCAGGTTCTGCATATTCTTTTCCTTGGGTAATGCCCATTACGTATCCTTTATATTACAGGTGCGTTGTACCACAAATAATGAAGTTGCCATTAATATATTCCCTACAAAAGCAAATATTACTCCAGAAGTATGTACTGGTCTGAGTCTTCCAAACGTTGTCCATGGTAGATCAAAATTCAGTAAAGGATAAGTCATTTGTAGAGCAATAAGAACTCCAGCAGAAAGGCCTACTACTGCCCAAAAAATAGATGCAGCTGTAAACCATCTAACCACCTAATTATCATAATTATCAACAATATCCTTATCAACAATATCCATAGCTTTATTTTATCATTTATTTAATTTATAAAAACTCCTTTATGTAATGCGCAGCGCGAGCCAATAGATAGGTATTAAACAACATGCTAAAGAAGTATATCACACTAAAAATCTTATTCCACCTGATTAATATATTTTCCCCAAAGTAAGCTATTAAAAACAGTCCTGGGATTGTACCCAGACCAAAGATAAATAAGCTAAGTCCAGCTGAAAAAATTGTGACTATAGGAAATTGCTGTTGCGATTGAAGCGTATACTAAGCCACATTGTATAAATCCTAAAAGTATTCCGAGTATCCAACCTTTAAAACCAAAGGGATTATGAGTAAATGATTGCACTATGGTCACAAGCTTATTACTAAAGGACCTCATAACTTTAAGTCTATTCCAATTGGATGCTATCCTCGAATTATCGGCAAAAGCGCTTGTTATAAAAAATAGTGCGGCGATCAACATCAGAATTGCCCCTAGTATTTTAATGAAATTGCGAGGTTACAGTAGCTAAACCAAACCAGCTCATTGCTAAAAGAGCATATCTAAAGCTGAGTAATTTTCTCTTTATGGAGATCCATAAGTCTCATACTCATTTGGCTGATTGCTATTGGGCTACACATACCAATGCAGTGAGTAAAGCTACCAACTATGCCGGTTACGAACATCGTCATAAATAAATCAAGACTTCCATAATTTAGCCCATAATTAATTATGGCGATACTTTTTGGTTACAGCACGACATATTATCTATATTTATAAATATGTCCGTTGTTAGAGATGACATAAATATAATCACCAAAAACCGTAGGAGAAGAGGTGACGAATTCCATATCTCCAATACTTGCAAGTAATTTTCCAGAATGAATATCAAATTTCAACAAATAGCCACAATGGCTAGTAATCAAAATACTATTTTTATTATAGATCACCGGCTTGGTCCATCTATGATAGTTGTTTTTAAGTTTTATGCAGCTATTTAAATTAACCAGATATTCAATTTGTCCTGTTTTTTTGTTTAGTACTACTAATTCATCTTTATCTGTAATAACATAAATGTACTTACCGTATACAAGGAACTTTGCGCTAGAATTGAGCTTTTGCTGCCATAGCTCTTCCTGGGTTTGATAATCGATTGCTAGAAATTTTCCATCTTTAGAGGTAGCATAAATTATATCATTCTCAATAAAAAAGTGATTTAGAGTATATCTGTGAGTCTCATTACTGTTAAAACTATACTGGTTGTTGATAACAAATATTTTGTTAACCATTCCTGTTTCGGTATCGAGTGCGATAATTTCATTATTTGCTACCTGGAAAATAACATTTTTATCATAAACAACTGGCGCAAAATCTGCGACTGTTGACTGTACATGATCTGCATCTATATGGCGCCATATAATTGTTCCATCACCCTTCTTAAGGGAATAAATTTCATTATGGGAGCTATGAAGAAATATCTTATCTTCATAAATAATTGGTTTGCCCTTCACTACATCATCGAATTTAGCAGTCCAAATTTCTTTGCCGCTTTGACTATCTACTGCAATTAACTTATTGATACCATAAGTGACATATAAGACGTCGTCTTCTGCAACAATTTTTCCTACAGTTGTTAAGGAGTTACTTAAGGACTTACTCCATAATTTTTTATTAAGGTCTAAATTGTACGCTAATAATCTCCCTTTAGAGGTTAAAATTATCACTTTGTCCTTAGTTATCAAGGGCTTGTTTGTGATACCAAGTGTTTGGAAAACGTCTATTTTTTTCTGAGCGAGCAATTTTATTTTATCCAAAGATTGAAGATTAGTGCACCTTTTACTTAAAGCTGCTTTTTTACTTAAAGCGCCTTCTTTGCTATTCGATATAAATACCTTTTGACGTTCTCCAGGCAGCTTTTCTTTATTGTAATTTGGATCAAAGGCACTGCAAGACGAAAGTAATAATTGAAAAGACAGCAAAAATATGAAGTAGCGCACAAGCATTAAAAACATTAATTCAAATATAAAAACCTGATTAACATAATCTGCTATTTTTTGCAAAAAAAGAGTCTTTAATGTAAACTAAAGACTCTCTGCTAAAGTGGAATAATCTTTTTGGTTACTACTTAATATATCTGCTATATCTCCGAAGCCGTAATTACTCTCCTAGGTATTCTCAATATCTTGAGATATTTTATCTACTTATTTCTGGATTTACGCCACTAGAGCTTAACTGTTTTTAGTCATATCTAGTAAATTAATTTCTTGTTGAAGGATACGAGCAAATTCCTCATCTTCTTTTAATTGTTAAGCGCATCATAGGTCCTTTTCTTGGCGATTTATTTTCTTTGTTGTAGATTTGAAGCAAGCCCCATATCAGCTTGGGCTTTTGATGATCTATATAACATAGCTATACTGTATCACTTTGTAATTCTTGCTGTTTAATTGCGTTTAGTTCATTCATTAAATTTTTATATGGTTTAGTAATGTTTGATGCTTGTTTCATCTACTGTAAAGTTTGTGTTACCTTATACTAGAAGTATACTAGAAGGGGTTTCTTTTTTGCGTATGCACTAATGACCCTTTGTAATTATGGTTATATTAGGAGCGCTTAGTATTTCAGATAAGCTAAAAAAGGATACAGCATCGTATCTTTCCTCTTCACTTACGGCACTTGGTTAATTTACCGTAGCTGGTATTGTATTGTTGTTCTCCATATCTAATACGGAATTCAAGTTATATATCTCCGCTTGTCTTTTGAGTTTACTTTTTATTTTATATCACCTTGAAGTTGTGTTATATATACTATAATTACAATTCTACCAATATAAAACCCTGCTCTGTGTACTTAATTGAAATGTGTTATCACTAATATTTGATTACTAGGAGTTGTACATTGTATTGTATGAATAATACTGACTTCCTTGATCTCATTTGGTAGGTACAATTGAGTAGAGATCGGTTGCTCTAATCCTAAAGTTAAGTAGGAGTAATGTCTCTTAGAGAGTCAGGAATAGATTTAGTACCATACTTTACTAGGGTAGCATACTGCTAGATACAGCACTAACGGCAAACTAGAATGAGATTGGTAAAACTCTAAATATACTGTTTTATTAGTAAAATCTATATTGCCAGTTACAGTAGAATGCTTTTCGTCTCCATGCTCGGCTACAGTAGAATTTAATTTTTCGATAAGGCCCTTGGATATCTGCACATCGATTTCCGTAAGCTTAAGTTCTATACCTTCTAGAATATTATTATGGTCTTCATATTCAGTAATTAGAGCCTCTGTTATAAAATGCGCTTTACTTATTTTCTATCTTCGTTTTCTACAGTTAGCTCATCTGCCTTAAACTCTATTCTTGCTATGGTGTCCGTATGTTTTTCATTTTTCTGCTATTTGTCATAAGAATAAAATTTGCATTACCGATAACTGAAGTTTTTTCTTCGTTTTTAATTCCTAGAATTACTTCTGTAAGGTTTGCTTAGATTCAAGATTAATTTTGGCCCTTCGGCTTGATTAATCTAATTGATTTCTATCCTTCATTCCCTCTTAAATTACATATTGTTTGTATTAACCTCTTTAACTTAAAGAACTGGATATGCTTAAGAGGCTAGTACTTTCTCACAGCTTACAATAGCCCTCAGCATCTTCGTAAAATACTTCTCGACTCTTCCATTCGACTCTTAATTTATCAACCTAAGTTTTGGATAAGAACAGTTAAAGAAAGTGGTATTTAGAGATCTGAATAAGGTACTATATGTTTAT
>JALDTH010000050.1 GCA_030073355.1 Candidatus Midichloria sp.
TCTAATTAGGGATACCATCTTTCTTGTTTGGCATAAAATTGAGAAAATGGTTGTCCTGCTTTTTTAAAACCATATCATCAGGTATTCTTTTTAAAATTACTTTATTTAGAACTGAGGCTATATAGCACAGTAATACTTCAAATGTAAAAATAAGCCTAAATAATTTTTCAAAAACTCTTAGCTTGGTTCATCATTTACATAGTCAACCATAGTCTTGTATTGTAGCACTTGATTGATTTGATTTTCGACAAAAATTCTAGCTGCTGGCTCAGCAAGTATTATTTTTTTTATTGTTTTTAATGATTCTACTACACTTTTGCCAATTTCAACTTCATCTTTAAAACAATTGAATATTTCTCTCATAAAGAATTTACAATGAAGCGTTTTCAAGTGCATAATTTTCGTTTGTCATTTCGTCCTATTATAAATTGTGTTAAAAAACTAAAACTTGATTAGTACTCTTCCCAATATGTTCCCTTTAGCAATGCCACACTGCAGTGTATATTTAGTAATTGTAGACATATTTATAACGCTAGAGTGGTCGTCCAGTGATAACTTCTTCATCTGTAATCTTAAAAAATCATGCTTTTTTAAATGAGCAGTCGTTGCAAAACTACTTATTCATTCATTTTTTTTAAATTTTTATTCATTGATTCTACTGCTTTAGCATAGTTTTGGTATACATACCTGAGATCCTTAACTACGTCTTGGGCAAAAGCATAGGAAGACAATGTATTAATAATAGTTTGTTGAACGCTATTGCTTCTTGGATATATTTTTTTAAGCATTTATTTATTGGTTTCTAATTTAGTGGTATCTCCCATTAAGAAACCAATCAATCCAATTAAAGCCGAGCTGATAATAAAGCAGCAAACTTCCATTCCGATGCGAAATGGTACTACTACCGCATTAACCACATAACTTGCTCCATACAAAATTGTTGCAACGGTAGGTAAAGAGTTAGTCTCTTTTATAGTCTGTTGTTGCAAATGATTTCTGAACAACTGCTCCAATAAAAAAACCTAAATTATAAAATCCTACTTGAGTTAGCACTATGGTGGATTTGAGTCCAGATTCTAAGTAATTCGCAGACTTTAATGCCTTATAAGATATACTTTTGTTATCTTGCAGTATTTTTTGTCTGGTAACTCTATTTGTGTACCCAGAAACAGAAGCATCTCCATAATCAGTTATAAAACTAACTGGATTTTATGCTTGTAAAATCCTTAAATCTCTAGCTTCAATATCCTGGTAAGCCTTAACGTAAGTGTCTTTCACTCCTTTAAGTATTCTGGTTGTTACATCCATGGATTCTCTAATTCTTAATCTAGATAATAGATAGTTGGTTTTAACTTCCATTGCTTTTTCTTCAGTATTGGCTTGCTTAGCCTGTAATTCTTTTTTAGAAACGTATATACCATGCCGCCCAATAACACCAGCTACAAATGGGTTCAAGGTATTGCCCGTTATATCAGTTAAGTTACGTGCGGATGATACCAATGAGGTCCCTACAAAGTACGCAGCTCCCACTCCATAAAAACTTTTACTAGCAACAGCGCTGTGAGCTTGTTGTTGAATTAGTTCCCTCATCACTCTAATTTTTTGAAATATAAAACAACTATTCAATGCTAACATTTTATATTTGCTTTTGAAAATATATTTTTGATTTCATTTTCAATAATGGATAAATCCTGGGCAGATTTTTCATTGAAACTTAAGCTATTCTTATATTCCTTGTAGGTGCCATTTATTGCGGTAAATGCTATGAAATCTATATAATGTCCCTTTAGCTCCCCGTATATATCCAAAGGGGTT
Source organism: Candidatus Midichloria sp. (assembly GCA_030073355.1). Classification (GTDB taxonomy): domain Bacteria; phylum Pseudomonadota; class Alphaproteobacteria; order Rickettsiales; family Midichloriaceae; genus Midichloria. The sequence continues at coordinate 1,816 of JALDTH010000050.1, forward strand.
TTGCAATCTCCTCCCATAACCTTTAAAAAGGCTCTTTCAGTTACAGCTTGGACATAAGTTTCTTTGTGATTTATTTTTTCTAATATACTACAAATATAATTTGTCTTGTTCTCTGGCTTCGGCACAAATTATGCCCTGGGCAACGGCTGGAATAAACACAGTTGGTGATAAAATTTCTTTTATCAAATGCTCTTGTTTAACCCTTTTTAAGCCGGCGACTGCAAGAATGATAGCATCAATTTCTCCATTATTTAACTTATCAATTCTAGTAAGTACGTTACTCCGCAAATCTTTAAGATCAATCTTATTATTTATATTATGCGCTAGAATCTTTCTGCGTCCTGAACAAGTGCCAAGCTTGGCACCTTTAGGCATTTCTGATAACTTGTTGTGCTTAAGGGAAATAAAGGAATCAGCACCTCCCTGGGCAAAACACACCCTATTTAGGCCTGGTGGTAGATCTACTGGCATATCCTTCATCGAATGAACGGCAATGTCTATTTTTTTGTCTAATAAAGCTTCTTCTATTTCTTTTATAAATAAAGACTTTCCACCTATATCAACCAATGGTTGATTATATAAGACATCACCTGTAGTTTTGATCTTAATAATCTCTATTTCCAAATCCGGTAAGAGAGTTATTAATTGCTTGATAAATAAACTTGTTTGGGCCAAAGCAAGCGCACTTGACCTTGTACCAATTTTTATCTTCACTTTATTTCTAATAAAGATATTAGTTCTTGCCACTCTCTCTTTGATATTCCAACATCTTCTGCAGTAACGTTTTCACCCGCTAACTTCTTTTTAATAACTGCAACAGATTTTCCAGAAATATTTACAGCATTTAGTCTATAATCTAAAAAAGCTTCATAAGTAAAAGGAACCCATTTTTTTACTATGTCTAATATAATATCAGCATACACTCTTATTTCATATTGTGCGTGATCGTCGGCGCGTAGCCTTAAGAAATGCAGTAAGTTATGTAAATCTGTTTTCCAGTACCACTGTGTATAATAATTTAAGGTTAGATTCATCCGAGCCAATTCCCTGGTTAAGCCAGTCTTATTAGGATCCAAAATTTCTTGAGTTTCTTCATTTAAGTTTAGCATTTCCATGTAATGATCATAGCACTGCCTTGCATCATCTTTTAGCATCTCTAATACTCTATGAGATTCTTCAGCACTTAATACGTCAGTACTACGTCCTTGCTTATTAGTTTGCGATTGTGCAGCTAGATCTTTGATTTCTGGAACATAAAATTCTTTATCCATAATTGAATATCTGCCAGAGTATTCATTAACATTCGCGGTTCTATGTCTTATCCACTGTCTAGCTATAAATATCGGTAACTTAATATGAAACTTGATTTCGCACATCTCAAAGGGAGTAGTATGCCATCTTCTCATTAAGTAATTTATTAATCCTTTATCCTTATTAATTTTTTTGGTTCCAGAACCGTATGAAACCCTGGCTGCCTGCACTACTGCGGCATCGTTCCCCATATAATCTATTAACCTGATAAAACCATGATCTAAGGCTTTTAGAGGCTTATAAAGTATCTCTTCTAAAGCTTCAACTGTTGGCCTACGGGTAGTATTTTTTATAGAACGTACACCTTCTAATTCTTGATTTTGCAAATCTGTTAATGACATATATCTACAAGCACTTCTCCTTTAGCTGGTATTTTGCTTATAAATAAAAACGATGCAATGTATTTTTTATTTTTGGTTAATAAATCTTTCTATACTATGCACAGACTGCAATTTTTTAATAGCAGTTAAAATAGTATTGAATTGATGCACTCCTTTGACTTCAATATCAAAAATCATTTCTATTAAATCCGTTTTTTTGCCAATTACCTTTATATAAGAGATATTGCAGTCCATTTCATAAATGCAGGTAGTTACTTGAGCTAGAGCTCCATGATGATTTAGAAGTAGTATCCTCATTTTACCAATGTAAAGATCCACCTTGTTACCTTCCCAGGATAGGCTTATCCATCTTTCAGGATAATCAGTATATTGGTTTAAGATGCTACAACCAATTGCATGGATTACAATACCTTGAGCTGGATGAATAATTCCTATAATTTTATCACCTGGTAAAGGACTACAGCAATTTGCGAAGACACTATTCATGCCAGGAATTAAGCCTTGAATAGGGATTTGATCATTCTTTTTTAGCTTTCTATAGTGTCTTGGTAATCTTAGGATTGATAGGGCTGAGAGGCCTCCTTTTTCAATATTACTGCCTTCAGAGTGTGTATACATAGCTTGTAAAACGTCTACTTTATTTATTGTGCCCCTACCGATTGCAAAAAGTAAGTCATCAATTGTTTTCTTTTGAAAAGTTTTTAAAATTTGTACTAAATCTAATTCATTGTAAGGCCTTTTAGTCTTTTGTAACGTTTTAATTAAAATAACTCGTCCTAAATTGATCAACTCAGATTGTTGAGTTGCTCTAATAAATTTTTTAATAGCTGATCTAGCCTTACCAGTAATTGCAAAGTTTTCCCAAGCAGGCATCGGTATAGCATTTGGGTTAGTTACTATTTCGACTTGATCACCATTTTGTAGTGTTTGATCGAGTCTTGCAATTCTGCAATTAATTTTTGCGCCTACACATGTAAAACCTATCTTAGAGTGCATAGCAAATGCAAAATCTACCGCAGTTGCTCCTTTGGGTAAGGGCACTAGATCCCCTTTTGGTGTAAAACAAAATACTTGATCACTGTAAAGGTCAAGCCTCGTATTTTCTATAATCTCCTCAGGGTTGGTAGTATGCTGCAAAACATCTATAAGCTCATTAATCCACTTAAATTGACTATTTTCATTTTCAGCCACGTTTACATCATTTTTATAAGTCCAGTGTGCTGCAAGCCCAAATTTTGCTATTTCATCCATTTCATAAGTTCTAATTTGAATTTCAATACGCTGTTGTTCTTCACCAACCACAAGAGTGTGTAAGGATTTATATCCGTTAGCTTTCGGTAAGCTTATATAGTCTTTGAAACCATTAATGATAATTTTATAAGTTAGATGAATAATACCTAGGACATGGTAGCAGTCTTCCACTTTTGGTACTATAATCCTAAAAGCTATAATGTCAGATAGCTGGTCAAAGGTGATCTTTTTTCTTTCCATCTTTCTCCATATAGAATAAGGAGTTTTTAATCTGCCTGATACTTCTGCTTTTAAACCATTATTTTTTATTAATTCTAATAACTTATCTTTAGTTTTTTTGATCAAGAATTTATCCTTAATAGTAAATAAGGATAAACGGTTCTTTACAGAGTCTCTTATTTCTGGATATATGATTGCAAATGCTAAATCTTCTAACTCATTTTTAAATTGGTGCATACCCATTCTTTCTGCAAGAGGGGCATATATTTCCATCGTTTCATGGGCGATTCGTAAGTGCTTTTCTTTATCTTTTAAGGATTTTAGGGTTTGCATATTGTGTATACGATCAGCAAGTTTAACTAGCAAAACTCGCAAATCTTTTGACATAGCCAATAATAATTTTCTAAAATTTTCAGCCTGCCTTATGTGTATTGGCTGATAATCTATCTTTTTTAATTTAGTTACACCATCAACTAATTCTGCTATCTCTGAAGAAAACTCTTTAGCAATATCTTTGCAGCTTATATTAGTATCTTCGACTGTATCATGTAATAGCGCTGTGATTATAGAAGCAGTATCAAATTTTTGTTCGGCTAATATTTCTGCTGCTGCAATTGGATGTATGATATAAGGTTCTCCTGACGCTCTAAGCTGCCCTCTATGAGCTTGGTCAGCAAACATAATTGCTTTTTCTATCAATACCAAATCTGCACTGGGGTGGTTTTTGCTGATGAGCTGCAGCAAATAATGTGCCTTTTTGAGTACAGTACTATCCATCACAATTTCTGAAAAGGAATCTGATGACACCTAATTTTCCTTATATAATTTAAATCCACGCTAAACGGTAGTATGATTGTTTTAAAACAGCAATGCAAGGGTTTATTTGGCTAAATACTCCTTAATAATTTGGAATATCTTATTATCGACCTCCCTCTCTGGCCTTGGGTTAAAGCCAGAATCTAAAGTTTGATAGCTCAACGGTAATTTTTATTACCCAATTCATAATCCATATCATCGCTTGTATCTTGCCTGAAATATGAGAAAGCAGTATGCCAGCCAAGTTCCGAGAAAATATCCATCAAATCTTATAAATAATGTTCTACTCCAGTTGCGTATTTACTACAACAAAAACCACCGACTAGTATTTGTGTGTTTTTGGAATCTTATTTTTGATTTGAAAATCTTTTACCAGCTTTAAATAAGTGCGTAATCTATCTTTATTCCAATCTTCTCCATTAATTTCGCCAAGATAAGTAAATCTGTTTTGATTTAAACGTTTATCAGTGAAATTAGAGAGTTTATACATATGGAAAGAATACATTATATTAGGTATATTTTGTTTTATAAGATTCTTAAAGGTATTAGGCTCACCCTCAGCGCTGCTATCTATAATTATCTTGATATTCTTATCAACCTTCCTAATCATAATGATAATATCTTGATAAAAGTTGTGTAATACTTATTGTACATTTTCTTGATTTAACTCATAAAGCTTATTTTTATGATTTATAAAAAGTTTTTTAGGTGTTGGACCATTTATGATATTGAAACCTACTATGGCTGTATGATCTTGCCAAAAAGCTGCGGCCTGCCTCTGATATTCTTCGAAACTCCATGTTCTTAAATCATACAGGCCGTTATTATTAGCATAATATCTAGAACCCGGTAAAGTATGTGTTGTCAAAACTACCGGCATTTTTTCCTCTTCAAAAATGTCTAAGATTTTTTTAATAACTCTAAGTCCTCCTTTACTAATCCCTAATACTGATCAGCGTTACCAATTAAATAGTTGGAAATTTATCAATAGCTAAACGTATAAATTTTATTTTCACATTTTTAGCGGCTTGTATATCCTGGCGATCTATGACTTTATTAAATATATTGGCTCCTTTTTGAGGTCTATCCCAAAAAAGTAATTTCTCTTGCAAAGATAATGAAAAAGCATTTCCTTTTATGATTAAGGAAAAGCAAAATATTATTATAATAAATAATCTCATAAACTATGAGTTGATAATGATTATAAATATCATTACAAATCTTCTAAGCAGAGAGCAATAAATAATTATATAAATTTATTGTTTTTACAGTTTTTATAGGATTCCTTGTATTAAATATGACTAAACTTGGTTGGCGCTGTAGTTAATACGCGTAAGACATAATACTCGAATCATTTGTGCAGCAGCTGTTGAAAAGGTGTTAAACAAAGCAGTAGTAAGAGCATTATTTATAGCCTCAGTTCTAAATAAAGTAATTTTAAAAAGAATACCTGATATGGTTTTAAAAAAGCAGGACAACCATTTTC
>JALDTH010000051.1 GCA_030073355.1 Candidatus Midichloria sp.
TAGACATAGATCTATACCTAACGTTTTTGTATACTTTATCTCTAATTGCTTATTGACTCAAATCAGCTAAACCTTCTATTAAATTCTCTCCTTAAACAGAATTGAAGGTTTAACGATATAGGATGATGGTGGGTAAAAATATTGTCAATATGGTCGACTAGTAATTAATTAAAAATTCCTTTAACTTTATTCTGAGCTATTCTAACACTTTCTGACTTAAGTTGACCACATGCAGCCCATTATATCTTGACCTCTTGTGGTCCGTACCGGAGACTTATAACCATGTCTTTCAACGATATTCACAAATTTAGTTCTATTAATCTTTTAGCATCCTTTATACTATCGTTAACACCTTTTAACATAACATATTCAAAGGTGATTATTTTTCTGTCAGTTAATTTGCTATATTGGTAACAAGCTTCCAGTAATTCTTTGATGGAATATTTTTTGTTGATAGGTACTATTTCATTTCTTAATTCATCAGTAGTTGCATGTAGAGAAATCGCAAGATTAACGCCTAAATCAGCTGCACATTTATAAATATTCGGAATAATTCCAGAAGTTGATAAAGTGATTTTATGTTTTGATATGTTAAGGCCATGTGGATCCATCATGACTTTGATTGCTTGCGAAACATTATTATAATTTATAACAGCGGCTCTCCCATTCCCATCATTACAATATTGCTGACGCTACGGCCCTCTTTATCTGCTGGCCAATCATCTAAAGAATCTTTAACATGCATGAGCTGCATAACGATTTCACCAGCCGTTAGACTTCTTACCAACTTTTGCGTTCCGGTATGACAAAATCTGCAAGTTAAAGTGCAACCAACTTGAGAAGAAATGCAAATGGTTCCCATACTCTCTTTAGGAATGAAAACGGTTTCTATCTCATTATTATCAATAAATTTTAACAGCAATTTTCTAGTTTCATCTAAAGATATCAGTTCTCTACTTATATGCGCACGGTCTAAGGAAAAATTCGCAGTAAGCAACTCCCGTAAGGAAGTGCTTAGATTGGTCACCTAAAAAAAGTTTTTTGCTCCCTTATTATAGATCCAATCCTAAATTTGTCCCGTGCAAAATTTTTGCTGTCTATTTTCAAGTAGAAATGACTCTAAAGCAGTTTTGTGGATAAGTCAAAAAAATTTTTTATTATAGAAAGATAAGCAGAAAATAGAACCTGCAATTATAACAGATAAAAATTAAATATTCTAGAAAACTATACTTCACAGTAATCTTGCATTTAATTGGGCTTATCTACAAAAAATAAAATTTCTTTTAGCGCTGCAATTTCTTCCACAAGTTCCGGATCTTTAATTCCCTTAATTAATTTAGTGAGATTTTTATCCTCTTCTTCCGTAATCCCTTCTAGCGTGCAATCCCTGAAAGTAGCTTTAATTGGAGACCGAGCAGGTTTCTCAATAAATGAACTATACTTTTTTTGCGCTATTTTTATTCTAACCCTACTAATAGCTTTGTACCCAAAGTAAGAAGAAAGCTTAGAGACAATTATCGATTCCGAAGCTTGAATCTCAAGGGCAAAACCAGGATTAGAAACCCCTATTATCAAAAGCCCTTCATCGCTTCTATTTCTTGGAAAAACTATCTCTATTGGAAAGCTTAAGTAAGCTAAATGCTTACCAACTATCTGTTCCCAATGACTCACTATTCTATAGGTTACAAATCCATATTTTTCGCAAGCAGGCTTTAAAGCGCTCCCAATTGCTTCATTTAATATTTTAAAATGATTCATAAGCTAATGACTCTAGCAAATTTTTCTTTCGCTTTGTATATTTTATGAACATCTTCTAGCCTTCTATCCAAGAAACCTACAGTTTCGGTAAAATTTTCTGATTCATCGTTGATCCAGTATAAAATAGTGCTACTATAAACACCTGCGAGCAGCCCCCTTTTAGTGTAATAATTAAAGTCTGTAGATTGATCGCGCCCCGCCTCATACCATATTAAATCCACCGTTTTCCACAAAGTCCTTAAGGAAAGCGCATAGTTTATAGGCATTGCAAGAAAAGCTAGTACCCGTGCCGCGACATTCTTATTGCGAACCAAAACTTCTATTCTTGATATAATGCATTGTCTAATTCGCTGATGAACCTTTAGGTTTGAACCAATAGAGTCCTTATATACAGAAAGCATTTCTCTATCTATTTCTTCTATATAATATTCAAAAAAATCATTAATACCACTTGGGAAAAGCACACTAGCAATTCCCTCAGGTAAGTTAACTGCTTGCTCTGCTTTGACCAAAAGGTCAGGGCCCCATACTTCAAACGGAATAATTTTTAAAGCACTTTCAAACAATTTTTTCTTAATCAGCTCTTGCATTTTTGAGAGGTTAAGCTTAGAAACCATATAGTGTTATAATACTGTTAATCGAAATGAAAAGTCAAGACAAGATCACTATACACTCCCCTCAAGATCTTATTTCCATGAGAAAAGCAGGCGCACTCGCTGCTTATATTTTGGATTATATTGGAGATTTTGTTAAGCCTGGTGTTGAGACTGATGAACTTAACTCTTTGTGTTATGAACTCATAATAAAAAATGGAGCAATTCCTGCTCCTCTTAACTACAAAGGATTTCCTAAATCAATATGTACTTCGGTTAATCATGTGATATGCCATGGTATTCCGAGCGACAAAAAATTAGCTAATGGTGACATAGTAAATATTGATGTTACAGTAATTTTAGATGGCTGGTATGGCGATACTAGTAGAATGTTTTTCGTCGGTAAGCCTTCCATAAAAGCCAAGAGACTAGTCGAAGTGACTTATGAAGCCATGATGCTCGGGATAGAGAGAGTAAAACCTGGCATTAAATTAAATGAAATAGGTAGAATAATACAGCATTATGCAGAAAGAAGCGGATTCTCAGTAGTTAGAGAGTATTGCGGACATGGAATAGGCAAAACATTTCACGCTCTTCCTAATGTTTTACACTACTATGATCCAAGTGTTAACACTGTTTTAGAACCTGGAATGTTTCTCACAATCGAGCCTATGATTAATGCCGGTGGCCCAGAAGCAAAACTATTAGCAGATGGTTGGACAGTAGTTACTAAAGACAAGTCTTTGTCTGCTCAATTTGAACATACCATTGGAGTTACTGAATATGGCGCTGAAATATTTACTACTTCACCAAAAAGACTGCATTATCCAAGATAATACTTATGAAAATAGCCATTGCACAGATAAATTGCCTTGTTGGTAATATTGAGAGTAATTATCTTTCGATAATTCAACATTATTTAGAAGCTACAAAGAGAAATTGCGACTTAGTAATTTTTCCTGAATTAAGCTTATCAGGCTATCTATTGCAAGATGCAGTTTTACGTTCTGAATTTTTAAAAGAGATAGACGAAGCTCTATTAAAAATAGCTAGTAGCACTAAAGGTTATAAGAACTATATAATAGTAGGAGCTCCAGTTCTAAGAGCAGATAAAATTTATAATGCTGCAATTTTGATAGGCCGAGGAAAGGTCTGCAAGAAATTTTACAAAAAGCATTTGCCAAATTATGGGGTACTTGATGAAAAAATCTTTTTTCATTCAGGAATTTCTACTGAGCTCCTTAGGATAGGAGAATTGGATACGGGAATTTTAATTTGCGAAGACCTATGGCATGATAATGTAGCTTTAGAGTTAAAAAATCAAGGAGCAAAAATCTTGCTAAGTATCAATTCCTCGTCCTTTGCTTTAGGAAAGCAGGATATGCGCCTGAATGTCATACAAAATATTACAAATAAAACACTGTTACCAGTTATCTATGTAAATAGAATAGGCGCTGACGATTACCTAGTCTTTGATGGAGGCTCCTGTATAATAGAGAAAAATTCTTTTATTATCCAACCTAGGTACTGGGAAGAAAATCTAATTGAAGTCATGTATAAAAATGGAGCGTTATCGACTTTTATTGAGCCTTACGAAAATAAAATTAGTGAAAACGAACATATATATAGTGCTTTAATGAGTGGAGTTGGAGATTTTTTTTCAAAAAATGGTTTTGATAAGGCGGTACTTGGACTGTCTGGCGGTGTTGATTCATCTTTCGTGGCTGTGCTAGCAGCTGATGTTTTAGGGCCAGAAAATGTGCATTGTTTAGCAATGCCCTCTATGTTCTCATCAAAAGCTAGTTTTACTGATGCTGAAGACTTAGTTACAAAAATCGGCTGTAATTTTAATACTATAGAAATTAATGGAATTTATCAGCAAATATTAGCTAACTTGCAAGATCTATGGGGAGATTTACCATTTGATATTACAGAAGAAAATTTGCAAGCTAGGATTAGAGGACTTCTTTTGATGGCAGTTGCTAACAAAACTAAAGCCTTACCGCTTGCTACAAGCAATAAGTCTGAGTTTGCTGTTGGTTATGCGACATTATATGGTGATATGTGTGGAGCTGTTGCACCAATTAGCGATATATATAAAACCAAGCTTTATGAGCTCGCTAAGTGGCGTAATACTTTTATTCCAAAGAGCTCTAAGAACCCTAAGTTAAATCTTATAAATAATAATATAATAGAAAAAGCCCCCTCAGCAGAATTAAAAGAAAATCAAAAAGATACAGACTCACTGCCGCCTTACGATATTTTAGATAATATCTTATATGGACTTATAGAGTCTAATTTATCAACTGTTGAAGTTGCTAATGAATACAATCTGCCCTTAGATTTAGTAAAAAAAATTGAAAGTATGATAATAAAAAGTGAATTCAAAAGAAAACAAGCACCACCTGGAATTAAAATTAGTACCAAAGCACTAGCTATAGAAAGAAGATTTCCGATTACTTTTAAGGGCTTTAGGCACCGTTAACAAAGTAAACTTCAAGGCAAAGCTTTTTAATTTAAATGTGTATTAGAGTTAAAGTGAATTCTACATGCACTTCTTAGTAATCATGACTTAAACTAACTTTACTAATGATGCCTAAGTAGCCTATATAAATATAGGCTTTTCAAAGTTGTAACTGGTCATGGTGAATATGATCAGTAGCTTCACTAGCATTAATCTCTGGAGCAGATTCCATATGTGTATCATGGCCCTTAGAACTAACATGCGGCTCTTGAGACTGAGTTTCACCTTGAGATAGTATATCATATGCTAAAATTGTATTCGCAATTTCTTGATTAGCAGCAGAATGCTCCATAGATTTAATATCTTGAATTAAAATTTCAGCAAATTTATTTTTCACCAGTTCTTTTCTCTCAAGATATTGCACAAAATTTTCTTCTCCCTTAAAGATAACTTCTGCTGCAAATTTTATAATAGCGTCATGATCTTTGCGCAATTCTTCTGGAAGCAAAAATTTCTCGCCTCTATACATAATATAAACCGCACTTTCTATCACATTGATAGCGATATCTTTATCCATAATAAACTCCATTTAAAAATTAATGTCCTTAAGGATATTATAATAACAAAAAATTACTGACTGAAAATTAATTTTTATTGAAGGAATAAAGTGAATTCACTGACAAATAATCAAATATTAAATTCAAACCCTTAAATTAGCGCTAGATCCCCTCTTACGGTGATAAGAGCTCACTCCATGTAGGGTCTTCTCCCAGTAGTTAGGGCTTGTCATAAATTGGAAGAGATTTCTTATGGAGGGCACTACTTGTAAAACCAGATAAAATGAGAATAGATAATACTTAAATTCAGCCATTTTAATTATCCAAACAAACTTTTTGCGCTTTTCTTATTGAGCTCACGAAAAATAAAAAGAAATTAAAAGCTGAAAACACATTGATAAACAAGTTATCAATATAAAAAACAAAATAGTGAAAAAAGTACTCCAACCGCTGTAATAGAGCCAAAAATAAAAAATACATGAAAAGCGGTTAATCTCATGAATCCAAACTCTTTATATAAAAGAAGTAGATTTCTGATGTGTATAAAATACGTCTGTACAAAGCCTTTGCCACCTGGATCTCTGTCTAATCCAATTTTTATGATAATAGGAGCTTCTTCCATTATAAGATTAAACTTTTAACTTTATAACCATTTTTTTAAGCCTGACTCTCATATCAGCGTCCTCTGTTAAGTTATACTGATCCCATTTATAGCCGCTTTTTAAGACATCGCCCCTGAAGTGGTGACTAGTGAGTGCCTCTTAAAAGGAATGAACAAGTTAGACTCACTATTTCTAAAAACTTTAACCACATCAATTAACTGATTCTTGCAAGGCTTATAATCAGCATAATAAATAACTAAATATTCGCTCTTCACAAATTTAAGAGCATAATTACGTGCTTGGGCTTAGTTCTGGGAAAAGAATATGAGACTTCAAATATTTTCATAATATTGCTGTAAAATTTCAGTAGTTAAGATAGTTCCCTTATCATCAGCTTCCAAAACTATTAAGATCTGTAGCTTATTTTTGGGATAATTCTATGGCACTATTATAGAATAGAGTGGAAATTCATCATAAGTAATGTGCTTAAGAGAACTAGATTTCATTTTAGTTCCTTTCTGAAAAAGAAAATACTTCACTAAACAGGCTGTACTGTAAATAAGATTCAATACTACTAATAGACAATGTTTATTATCAACAATTAGGCTGATTACAATTAGGGTTAATAATGTACTGTGTAATATTTTTTGTTTAGAGGAGAACAAGAAAGCTGTATATTTATCATTCTCATTTAAACTAGCACTTTCTGCACAGTAGCTGCTTATATATCAATAGTTAATAACTACTGCATTCTTCTAAAAGTTACCCTCAATTTGAAGTAAGTAGGTTTGAGTTTATTTTTCCATGAGAGAGAGGGTTTGTTGGGTTTGAAGACATAAGCCAA
>JALDTH010000052.1 GCA_030073355.1 Candidatus Midichloria sp.
TATCTCTAATTGCTTATTGACTCAAATCAGCTAAACCTTCTGTTAAATTCTCTACTTAATCCAAAACTTGAGGTTTAGAATAGAGGATAACATAGTCTAGAACAATAAGGTTTATTAAATTTGATCCGCAAAAGATTTTCACGATCACAGACTTAAAGAAATCCTTTGCTGGCAAGTAGCCAAGCTTAAACTCCATGAGTCCATGAGCAAAGTAGGAAAGCAATTAGTTATAATGCCTTAGCAGGCTTCTGCTAACCCTCTTATGTTCTGTGGACCGCAAGCTGATCTATATAGTCGTCCAAGAAGGGCTTCTGCACTTTCTGGATTCTAGATCCCAAGATTTTCTAAAAGCCACCCTACACTCAAATACTACCGACGCTCAAGCCTTAAGTAATATGTCCACTAATATTCCTTTAGTCAAAAACTTAGTAGAACAAAAAAATGCCTCCACAGAGTTAATAGCCGAAAGCGCAACTCTTATGAAAGAAGCAGGAGTAATGATTATGCAACCACTGTAGTATACCGCAACTCAGGCTTTAAAAGAGTTGGGAAACAATTCTTACGTCTTTGTACCACTAGCATAATTGCAGGGCTAGCAAGCAGCAACAGTACTTTACTCAACCCTATAGTGCAAATGGCCGCGTCTGGTTGCAGTTTCATCTTTACTCCCCAATTTAGGAAAAGTAATATTTTACTCAACTATTAAAGGCAAAAACGCTTATAATAAATACATTAAGGAGCTGTTAGAAAACTCTAAAGAGCTGCCCCCTGAAGAACATGGGAAAGCTCTTTAAGCTACTGTACCTCCAGCATTAGGCGCAGCCCTCGATACCACACTTTTCAGTTATGGACCCCACAAATTGCTGAATTTCTACAGCTAACCACTACTGCCTTTAGTAGCTCTTTACCAGGCTTTGCTTCTTCGATAGAAATATGGGTGCTCAGTATATCGCTTGCAATCTTATTGTTAACCATCCTCTAACCGCAGTTAAAGCAGCATTCGATCTTGGTAGCGAGACTTATCAAGGTAAAAGCTTTTTTCTCGTCTTCAAGAAGGGTTCATTAAAGGAGTAGGTGCTTCCTTTCCTTTATTTTGGTCTATTTGATGCTGAGGCAGCTCTGAACCTAGTTGTAGGTATGATAGCTCCGGCAAATAGATGGAAGAAATTTTTAGAAAAACACCCTAAGTTACAAAATGACTTAGAACAATAGAAGCGCACGTATGATGATCTCGTGAAAAAAGGAAGAGAATCCGCCTTAAAAGAAGGAGCAAGAGAGCAAGATATTCTAGATTTAACCAAAAACTACTGATAACTTGTGCCTGAAAAAACGACGGTAGATCCTACAAAACCTAAATCAGCTATCAAGGTCGTATAGCAGATACTTGGAAAGAAAAATTAGAAGCAAATCCACGTTTAAAAAAACCTAACGTTTATCATAGGCCTATAAAAGTATGGTTAATGCCATGGTAAAAAGTGGGGAGATCCCGGTAGAAAAAGCCCCGACCTTAAATGAAATGAAGAGCCATATTAAGCAAGGCTCATCTTTTGTGAGAAAGTTAGAAGAAGAAAATAGCTCCAAGTCACGTAGCAGATGCTAGTCCTTATTTAATAAATTAAGAAATTCTTCTATGTCTCCGATGTTATTAGGCTTGATGACAATATAACTATTATCTCCATCTATTATAACTTTTGCCTTCATCTCCAACTTGGAGCTTATACTCTCCTCTATTTGTTGCAGATCAACATCCGTGGTTTGTAAATTGATAACATTCTCTAGGTTCTGACCTATTGAAGAATAGGCTGGCTCATACTGAGCTTGTGCCTTACTTTTCTTAACTCTTGCAAGCTCTTCTGTTTTCCGTACACTCAGCTGCTTTTTTACAACTTGTTCGGCAAGCACCAGAGGCTCTTCGCTGTTTATAATCGCTCTTGCATGACCTGCAGAAATCTTTTCCTCTTCTATCATCTTTTTAATCTCCCGAGGTAGCTTTAAAAGCCGCAACATATTTGTGACATGCACTCTACTTTTTCCAAGCCTTGAAGAGAGATTTTCTTGGGTATAACCAAAATTTTCTATCAGCCTACTATAGGCTTCTGCCTCTTCAAGAGGCTTTAAGTCCTCCCTCTGAATGTTTTCAATAATTGATATTTCAAAAAGCGTCTTTTCATCGTTATCCTTTATAATGGCGGGGATTGTTACAAAATTAGCTAATTTTGCCGCTCTCCATCTTCTTTCGCCAGCAATGATCTGAAATTTATCGCCAGGACCTCTTCTTACTAAAATAGGTTGCAAAATTCCATATTTAGATACCGACTTAGCAAGCTCTTCTATATTATTAATTGCTTTCCTTGGCTGCTCGAAGTTTGCCTCAATATTATTAACCGGCAATTCTATAATCTTATCACTTTGCAGCATAACGCTACTATTTATATCCTGAACCACCTGATTATTTCTTATCAAAGAAATTGTAGCGTCAGATATTAGTGCCGACAACCCCTTACCAAGTGCTTTTTTATCATTATTCATAATTATTAAACCATTTCATGTATTTTCATTATTTCTTGGGCTAACATAATATAAGATATTGAACCCATACATTTAGTATTATATATAACCGCGGGCTTACCGTGCGAAGGCGCTTCAGAAAGCTTCACATTTCTTGGGATTACTGACTCGTATACTAAATCACCGAATTTTTCTCTTAATTCGCTCTCGACTTGTTGTGATAATCTATTCCTTCTATCGCTCATAGTTAAGAGTATACCCTCTACTGCAATAGATGGATTTAAAGACTGCTTGATTAGCGCTACAGTATTTAATAAATGCGCTAATCCCTCTAAAGCAAAAAATTCTGATTGCAACGGGATTAAAACCGAATCCGCCGACGCTAAAGCGTTAATAGTTAATAGACCTAAGGAAGGGCCGCAGTCTATAAAAATTAGATCATAATTTTTTTTTAATTCTTTTATTTTCCTTTTTAAAATAAATTCCTTACCAAATTTATTAATTAGCTCAACTTCCACTGCGACTAAGTCAATAGTCGAAGGAATTATATCAAAACTCGGAATTTCTGTAGGAACTACAGCGTGATTTATATCAATTTCCTCTCCCATCAGATTATAGATATTATTCTTTCTACTTTCTGGCGATATACCAACTCCAGTGCTCGCATTCCCTTGCGGATCTAAATCTAACAATAGTACCTCCTTTCCTATTACAGAAAAGGCGGTAGCAAGATTTATAGCGGTAGTAGTTTTTCCTACTCCTCCTTTTTGGTTAGCGATCGCAATAATCTTTGACTTAAATGGCACTGTCTTTAATTTTTTTTATGGATACAATCTTGCATCTATCCTTATATGGATTTTGCCATTCTTGCAACTCAAAACTCTCTCCTAATAATTTTCTTTCGTGTATTAAATCTCTTTCGCCTACATGAAATATAAATTCTGTTTCAGGAATAGTGCAACCTTGTGTCATTTTTATAATCTGAGAAATTTGTGCCACCGCTCTTGAAGTGATATAAAATGGATTATAACCTTTCAATAGCTTGATGTCACCATTCTCTACTTTTACTTTAAGTCCTAATTCAGCAACCACGACATTCAAAAAAGCAGCCTTTTTAGAATTTATCTCAACCAACACAGAGTTCGTATGCCCAATAATGGACAAAACAATTCCGGGAAAGCCGGCACCGCTTCCTATATCCATTAATAATTTATCTTTGTCTTTAATATAAAGGGATATTAATATTGAATCCAAAACATGCTCTATCCATAATTCAACTTCAGTTACTCTTTTAGATACTAAATTAATTCTTTTATTCCAGCGCAGCAAAATTTTTACAAATTCCTGTAAAACAAAAAATGTTTCACGTGAAACATTTTCATTTATAATCTCGAAAACATCATCAGCCATGATATCTTTTTATATAAAGCTGTAGTGCTATTAATGCTGTTGGTGTCATACCTTGGATTTTCTTTGCTTCTGCAATAGTTTTTGGTGTAATAGCAGTTAGTTTAGACTTTATCTCATTAGAAAGAGCCCCTACTCTATCATAAGCTATATTGCCCGGAATTTTGATATCCATCTCTAGCTTTAACATTTCCATATCTGCTCTCTGCCTTTCCTCATAAGGCTTATATAGTTGAGCAGCATAAATCTTATTTAGCAATCTAGCATCTTGCTTTAGCTTAGGCAAATTTTGTAATAAAGTCTCCTGTTTAAAATCAGGAAAAGGCATTAAATCTAATAAACTTCTCTTTACTCCATCAAGAGAAACTTTTACTCCATACTTCATTGCCTGCTCAGGTGAAACTATGATTCCTCCTAATAATTGCTTTAGCTCTTCAATACGCTCTTTTTGCTGATTATATTTTAGTAATCTATCAGCACTGACTAGCCCCACATTACTAGCTTTCTTCGTAAGCCTATCGTCAGCATTATCCGGCCTTAACATTATACGAAATTCTGCCCTTGAGGTCATCATTCTATAAGGCTCGGACGTACCAAAGCTAGTTAAATCATTGATCATAACTCCGATATAAGAATCGGCTCGATTCATTATAAATTCTTTATGATTCTTAGATATTACAGCATTCACCCCCGCAATAAGACCCTGACCTGCCGCTTCTTCGTAGCCAGTAGTACCGTTAATCTGACCGGCTAAAAATAATCCTTTAACTTTCTTTGTTTCAAGGGTTTCTCTTAATTCTCGCGAATCTATGTAATCATATTCTATAGCATAACCAAACTTAGATATTTTGACACTCTCAAGACCTGAAATAGATTTAATCATTTGCTCTTGAACTTCCTCAGGTAAAGATGTGGAAATACCATTGGGATAGACCAAAGAATCGTCCAACCCTTCTGGCTCAAGAAACACTTGGTGCCGCTCTTTGCTTGCAAATTTTACTATTTTATCTTCTATAGAAGGGCAGTATCTAGGCCCTACCGAACTAATCTGCCCAGAATACATCGCAGATTTGTGAATATTATCTTTAATTATCTGATGAGTTTTTTCGGTAGTATAGGTAATATAACAACCTATTTGCGGTACTCTTACTTTGTCCGTCAATGCAGAAAATGGTACAGGAGGATCGTCACCTCTTTGATATTCTAAGGTGGAAAAATTAATTGAGTCTTTATAAATTCTTGCAGGAGTTCCAGTTTTCAAACGCTTTACGTTTAATCCCATATTTCTAATAGTCTTAGATAACTTAATTGAAGCCTTATCACCGTACCTCCCCGCTAAAAAATTCTTATCTCCTATATGGATAATTCCCCCTAAAAAAGTACCAGTGGTAAGAACTACAGCATTAGTATTAATTTGCAAGCCATTAACAACAACTGCCTGAACATTACTATTTTCTATTAACAAATCTTCTACTTCACCTTCTAAGATATAGAGATTGTTATAGGAGCGCATTATCTCTTGCACCGCCTTTCTATATAAGACTCTATCTGCCTGCGCTCTCGGCCCCCAAACTGCTGGTCCTTTACTTTTATTAAGAATTTTATAATGAATTCCGGCTTGATCAATAGCGCTCCCCATAACACCGCCCATCGCATCAATTTCCTTTACAATAATGCCCTTAGCAACTCCACCAATAGAAGGATTGCACGACATCTCGCCTATAGTTGATAGCTTTTGAGTAACCAAGCAAACGCTTGCACCCAATCTGGCAGCAGCTGAAGCAGCCTCACAACCAGCGTGACCGCCTCCTACAACTACTACATCATAAAGGTTATCCATATAAAGAATCAAGAATTAAAAATGTAGTAGTGAAAAATACTATAATTAGGTAAAATTATCAAAGCTTATAATATTTTAAAGAATGCAACAGATTGAAACCCCTATAGAAACCCCTATAGAAGATTTGTTAAAAAAGCTAAAAGCTAATCCAAATATAAAATTTCTCTGTTTGGATGTGGGTAAAAAAAAAGATTGGTATTGCTAGTGGTTGCTTTAATCTAGCTACCTCTATCCCTTACAATGTTATGCAACACCAGGGTAGAGAAAAAAATGTTAATACTATAATAGATATATGCAAAGAAATTGGAGCAGAAAACATCGTAATTGGAATACCATTGCAGAATAGCGGATTAGAAACTTCAGCTCAATATATAGTAAAATCTGCAAAAGAGCTCTCTCGGTCCAAAGCAAAAATATACTTCCAAGATGAAAGCTTTTCTTCATGTTTAGCTGCGGATTTACTTCAGGATGTAGGTCTAAGTAGAAAAAAAGGATAGCGTTGACGATGCAGTTGCCGCTTCTATTATTTTAACTAACTTTTTTCATAGAACAAAAAATCTTATAAGCACCTAAAACAATATAGATTTTCATTAGCCTCTAGCTCCTCTTTACAGTATAATATATTGGGATCCCAGCTTGCCAGCAGCCACAAGACTGTCCTTGGAGGCAAATCTGCATTATTAAGAAATTTTTGGCCTCTTCATGGTGCTTTCAGCACTTATGAATCAACAGGGCTACTTTTAACCAGAAAAGGAGCAACTTCCTGTAATTCCATTATTCTAAGTGGCTCTCTGTATTAAACCAGCAATTCTTTTCTTGAAGTTGTAGTAAGCCCGAGAGAAACCTTAGCGTGCCATTGTTATCTGTTTCTTTCATCTTTATCACGTCAGTAAACAGTAACCAATTTTTTAGTAGTTCAGTATAGCTAGGCCACTTTTTGACCTTAAAAACCACAGTTCGAAGTAGAAGAATACCTGATATGGTTTTAAAAAAGCAGGACAACCATTTTCTCAATTTTATGCCAAACAAGAAAGATGGTATCC
>JALDTH010000053.1 GCA_030073355.1 Candidatus Midichloria sp.
ATCTTGAACATTAAATACGCTAGAGTAGCCAGAAAATTTTCTGATTTGTTGATTATGAGAAGCAATTTATACCCTCAGTTCAAAGTAATATTAAAAAGAATACCTGATATGGTTTTAAAAGAGCAGGGCAACCATTCTCTCAATTTTATGACAAACAAGAAAGATAATTTTATTATTGAGTTATGACAAACAAGAAAGATAATTTTATTATTGAGCAGATTATTAGAAGAAAGGAGATAGATCTTAATGTAGCAGATATTCATGGTAAAACCCTTTTCATTATTTAAATGTAGAGCATTGTAAGATACTTAATTCAATCCATCATATTATCTAGGTAGATTGGGCTTGACTCAGCGTGATAACGAAGGGTAAACGTTTTTCGAATGTTTAATGACGGCAAAAATATACAATAAAGATTATATAAACCACTTTATTAATTATGCTAAAACTCAGCCTGATATGCAAAAAGTGTTACAGAGTGTATATAGGGATGGTTGATTTTAGTAACAATTTAAAATGCGCCGCCTTTGTCGTTTGACGATAACCGATTTATTCACGTATTGGATATCATGAGCAGTAAAAAGGGGCAGCGTACTATTCTAGAGGAGAAAAACCAAAAAGGAGAGATACCCATTATAAACAAATTATCTCACGAGACAAAAGTTCAGTAAATGCTCTCTATAGTAAGATAAGCACTGATGGTATTCCATATTTAAAGTAATCTCAGTATAGCCGACTAAAAGCGCGTTACACACGCTTTGTTTGGAATTCATTACGATATTTATAAGGAGAAGAATTTCGAAGAGCGCCTAATATTGATTAACCTATTATTGCTAGAGCTATCAGGCATCTATGGATAGAGCAGCCCAAAAATGGCAAGATCCGGTGGATAAAGGAGGTTTAACTTAGGAGCAGTTTTTAGCGAAAAAATTAAGATCTGATGAAGAAAAAACAATGTAATAGAAAAATTTATTGATTCAGCTATCATGCAAAGCAGGCACAGTTCAGGCCGCAAGTTGTGGGTGTAGATAATGATAGCTTTTAACGCAAAAATGGTATATTAATAAAGACACAGGTAGCTGGATGGTTGCTGTAGCTTTTTGCTATAGAGGAAAGTCCGGGCTTTAAAGAACAATGATGCCGGATAACGTCCGGCGAGAGTAATCTTAGGGAAAGTGCCACAGAAAATATACCGCTATTTTATATAGTAAGGGTGAAAAGGCGAGGTAAGAGCTCACCGGGCATATAGTAATATACGTTGCATGGTAAACCCCATCATTAAGCAAGACTATATAGGCATATAACGATGAATAATCGCACACAAGTTCTTAAGTGTATATATGCGGGTAAGTCGCATGATCATAGGTAGCAATACCTAAGACCAGATGAATAGCCATCAAAGGTTTTCCCTTTACAGAACCCGGCTTATAGGCTACCTGTAATATCTAAAGAATATTAATTAGGTCTCTTTTATGATACGGATTTTAATTGTGGTACTGGTCTCCTTAATACCAATATTGATATATTATGTGCTATATAATAAGGCTAAAAAAGAGGCAATCGCACGGGCTCTTCCTATACCGTCGTTTATGAATGAAAATTTGTTAAAAGCGTTTATACAGTTTTTAATACTTACTAGTATATTCTTCATAATTTTTATTATATTGTCTCTATACTTTGATTCTCCTGGAGAATACGTGCCTGCAACAGTAATAGATGGTCAAATTGTAAAAGGTCATGTCATTAGAAAACAATAAATTAGCAGTATTTTACACAACTCTTTCCTCAAAAGAGGAGGCAACTTTTATTGCCAGGAAGATTATTGAAAACCAGATCTCTGTTTGTATTAATATTATAAATAACGTCAGCTCGATTTATAAATGGGAGGGTAAGCTGGAAAGCTGTAATGAAGTAATTATGCTAATTAAAACTTTGGAAGCGAATTCTGATAAAGTTTGTAAGTTAATTAAAGATTACCATCCATATTCCGTTCCATGCCTCATTTCTTTTGATGTAGAGTCGCATAATCTAGAGTTTAATAACTGGCTAAGGTGTTAGGCTAGCCGCTATAACACTTAAGAGAGTTTAATCTTACTCAGTATACAACCGTTCTTCATACTTCTTGAAGTTGAGCAAATTATTTTTATTGCCGCTCTTGCAGAATGCTATAGCTCGAACTACATGAGCAGTTAAGCAATTATTAATTTGGTAATAAACATGAGTAAAATTATAGGAATAGATTTGGGAACAACAAACTCTTGTGTGGCGATTATGGATGGGAAAAATCCGAGAGTGATCGAAAATGCTGAAGGAGCAAGAACCACTCCTTCAATAGTAGCATTTACCGACAGTGGTGATAGATTAGTCGGTCAAGCTGCAAAAAGACAAGCTGTGACTAATCCACAAAATACGATTTTTTCAAGCAAGAGGCTAATGGGTTTAGCTTTTTCTGATCCTAAAACAAGTGAACTTGTAGCCAAATCTCCTTATAAAATAGCAAAAGCAAAAAATGGTGATGCTTGGATTGATGTCAAAGGAGAGCTAATGGCCCCTAGTCAAATTGGCGCCATGGTCTTACAAAAAATGAAAGAGTCAGCTGAGAATTTCTTAGGAGAAAATGTCACTAAGGCAGTGATTACAGTGCCAGCGTATTTTAATGATGCACAGCGCCAAGCAACAAAAGACGCAGGTAAAATAGCTGGTCTTGAAGTTTTAAGAATTATAAACGAACCAACAGCAGCAGCGCTTGCATATGGCCTTGATAAAGCGGGCAGTAAAACAATCGCGGTATACGACTTAGGTGGTGGCACCTTTGATATTTCAATTTTGGAAATAGGTGATGGTGTTTTTGAAGTAAAATCAACAAATGGTGATACATTTTTAGGCGGTGAAGACTTTGATCAACGTATTCTGGATTATTTAGTAAAAGAATTTAAAGCTAGCTCTGGGATCGATCTAATGAAAGATCCTCTTGCATTACAAAGACTGAAAGAAGCCGCAGAAAAAGCCAAAATCGAGCTTTCAACTAGTATGGAAACAGAAATTAATTTACCTTATATCACAGCAGATGCTAGTGGACCTAAGCACCTAAATCTTAAGATGACAAGGTCTAAATTAGAAAGTTTGGTTGATGATTTAATAGAAAAAACAATTCAGCCTTGTAAAGCTGCGTTAAAAGATGCAGGTTTAGACGCCAGCAAAATTGATGATGTAGTGCTGGTTGGTGGGATGACAAGGATGCCAAAAGTTATACAAAAGGTTAAAGAATTTTTTGGTAAAGAGCCGCATAAGGGCGTGAATCCTGACGAAGTTGTAGCTATTGGTGCAGCAATTCAAGGTGCAGTTTTGAGCGGCGATGTGAAGGACATAGTGCTTCTTGATGTTACGCCCCTTTCTATTGGTATTGAAACTCTTGGAGGAGTATTTGCTCCGCTTATTGAAAGGAATACAACTATACCAGCCAAAAAATCACAGATTTTTTCAACGGCTGAGGATAATCAAAGTGCGGTCACAATTAGGGTATTCCAAGGTGAGCGAAAAGTTGCCTCCGCAAATAAATTTTTAGGTCAATTTAACTTAGAAGGGATAGCTCCAGCGCCTCGTGGTTTGCCGCAAATTGAAGTAGCTTTTGATGTGGACGCAAACGGTATATTGCATGTATCTGCTAAGGATAAGGCAACTGGTAAAGAACAAAAAATTACTATTCAATCCTCAGGCGGATTAAGCGAAGATGAAATCAATAAAATGGTTAGAGATGCTGAAGAAAATGCAAGTGCTGATGAAACTAAGAAGGCATTGATAGAAGCAAGAAACCATGCTGATTCTATGATTTATTCAACTGAAAAGAGCTTAAAAGAGCATGGGGATAAAATTCCAGGTCCAGATAAGTCGTCAATTGAAGGTGCGATCAAGGCCCTTAAAGAAGAGGTGATGGAATGTGAGGATACTGACTCTATTAAACAAAAAACCGAAGCTTTAACCAAACTTGCAGTTAAAATCGGCCAGTATGTATATTCTCAAGATCAACAGCAAGGTGGCGCCAATCAAGATCCTTCAGCAGATCCTCGAGAAAAAGTTGTTGATGCTGAATATGAAGACTTAAATAATAAAAAATAAAATATCACTCCCTAGTTTAGCAGTGAGCTGGGGAGTCATTTTAAATCAAAAATGTAAAAATAAATTGTAGTTATCTATTAAAAATAATACTATTAATCTTATAGGAAATTATTTGATTTCACACAATTATGAAAAAATTTGAGGTACCTTGGCTTTTTTGGAGGAAAGAAGCCTATGGTGTCGCTCTATATAGTGAAACCCTGAACCTATCCATAGCCCAATCCATTTTCAAGCAGATTGGCTTAGTAAAGCGCGCGGAGGACAGGTCCCTTCTCAAATAATAGAAAGTTTAATCAAAATACAAAAACTTGCAGTAGATAATGGAGTTTAATTCAAAGAATTATGTCATTATGCACTTGAAGCCGCAAATAATGAGCTTAAGCAGGAGTGTAGATAACACAAAGTGCTGCCTCAATAAGATGCTCCTAAAGTTGAATCTAATGCTTAAGCGTCGTCGCCTCAAGAGATCAATCCCAAAGTTAAGCCTAACTCTTAAGCTAAGTTGGTGGTAGGTATTCCTGGATTCCACCATAACTTTATAAGCAAAAGGCTGTTGACTGAATTAGTAATTTCTGTATGCTGTTACGATATAAGGCTCGTGTAACAATCATTAAATGCGTTAAGTTGTAGTATCGATACTGCTAATGTATGGGAATATAACTAATTCTATTTATATAAATTTAATGGTATTAATGGTATTGGAGCTAACGATCAAGCAGGTTATTCACTGGTAGGGAAGAGGAGAGAGATATAAACGGAGATGGCAAAGATAATATCATTTGGCGCCTGGAGTGTAGATCCAGGCAGTAGAAGTTATGCGGGGCAAGCTTATATAGTATTTGGTAGCAGTACCCTAACACTAAATACAATTTTCTAGCGTAGATAGTTCTAATAGCTTTATTTATTAATGGTATTGCAGGTAATGATGATACAGGACGCTCTGTGGAAAGTGCTATAGATGTTAATCAAGATGGTAAAGCGGATTTAATTATTGAGACTGTTTAGGGAGGGCCACTTCTTATAAGCGGCGGAGGCAGAGCGGGAGTGGTATATATAGTAGGTACTTCCTCTTTCATTAGCTCATTTGAGCTTTCTTAGTTTAGATGGCACCAATGGTTTTACTATAAACGGTATTGGAGCAGGTAATGTTGCAGGAGCTGCCGTTGGCAGGCTTGGAGACGTGAATGGGGTGATAACAAATTTGATATTATTTTGGAGTGCCTGAAGTTGATCTTGCTTCTGGGCAGGTATATTTAGTTTATACAGAAATCTTAGCTGAACAGTTTGCGCCGACAACTACAACGGCAACCACCCTACAAGTACTGGATTAACAGTTCCGGTCTTAAACTGTGAGGAAATGGTATATAGTAAGTTGCAGCCATTTTATTGTGGAGGTGTTAAAAAATGTGCCCGTGACATTACATCATATTAAGGCATGTGGTGTTATGGAAGGGCTTGCAGGAATGAAGAACTATATGAAGGCATGGCCAACTGGTAGTGAGATTTTAGCAGCTCTTCTAGCTTAAGCTATGTAATGGCTAGGCCTGGAAGGGGGATAAGATCTTCTTCGATGTATGGGAAATATAATAATAGTCATAAGGTTAGCTTTATCAGGCACTTTAACAGTGAGCGTGATAAAGTAGTTCTCTTCTGTAATGACTAAGAGATTTATTCTAGTGACATAGAGTTTTGCTATTCTTCTGAACATTAAGCTCGTTTTCTGATTATAGAGGTGCAGAGGATAGAGAGTTTCTGTGTCCTGCGTCTAAAGAGGGGCCTATAGGAGCTAGGATATGGCACAGGGTGAACAATAAGGATGCGCACAGTGGATATTCAGCCATTGCTATTCTTGGATTAGATTAAGGATTGACTTTGGGGCATAATCTAATCTTAAACCAAGATTGGCCTAATTAATTAGTGATAATAGTACATTTTAATATTGCTCTTGAAATATGAGAGCAGCTAAGGTAATAATACTAGTATAATGCTTATAATTGTCTTCTGTCCCTTTGCAAGCTTCGCTTGTAAGGCGGCTCATAAGCAAATGGTTCTATAGCTAAAGCATCCTACTCTATAATATCAGGTCTCATTTTGAACTGATCCAAACGCTTTAATAGAAACTAGGCTTTGCGCATGTTTGTACCCTCAAGTATCCTTATACCCTTTAAGTATTTGCCTGATTTAACCTGAGATATGATATAAGCGCGCCCTACCTTTAAAAAAGGCTCGTCTACTTTTTTATCATGGCCTTGCCCTTGCAAGCGAAGCTTGCAAATGGGCATAAGGTGGGTTCTCCATCGCAAACTCGCTTTAAGTAAGTATATTCAATGCATAAAAGAGGAATTATGTTAATTAGAGATATTGTAAATTTCTTTGAAGGCAATCTTCAACGATATGAACGATATGATATTTATGTTGAAAAATTCTAATTCCTTTTCGTACAGTAGAGATTGGGATGCATAGTAGCATAAAAATTATGCTATTCTTAAGCTTCCTGCGCAAAGAGGTAATGGGCATACTCATGGTGATTCAGGATTATTTTGGTTTGCTTGGCGGAAAAACTTATTCCAAGCGTTTAGTTATATTTGGTACAACTACTCTATCATCAACATTACCATCTGTAAATACGACTTTCTGAATTTTTCCATATTCATTAATTACTAAATGTAATTAAAAGCATA
>JALDTH010000054.1 GCA_030073355.1 Candidatus Midichloria sp.
GAATTTAACAGAAGGTTTAGCTGATTTGAGTCAATAAGCAATTAGAGATAAAGTATACAAAAACGTTAGGTATAGATATGTCTAGTATGTTCTAGTCTGCATTATGCATAGTAGATAAGTTGGTTGGGGTAACTTCATCAATTGTGAAATTAAAGCCTTCAGCGCTGAAATGCTTATCCATAAACTCCTTCGCTCCTTGAAATAGCAGCTCTAACTTATTAGTTTTTAGTGAGTAATGAAGAGTATATTCAGATCTTTTAGAATCCTCCTCTAGAGATTGCATCAGTTTTTTATATTCGTAATATCAGAATCTAATATAGTACTAACTTTATTTTTAAGTTCCTTCTCCGAAAGAGGTGCAAGTTGATTGACTATATTTTATTGATTTCTGAGCTAAAGGCTTGGCGCCTTTCGGTTTCTTCTCTCCTTGCTTTGTTAGATAAAGAGTTAGTCATAAAACTATGGATAAAAAATACTTAGTGAATTATAATATTACTTATTATAAGCCACAATAATCTTTTTATAATTAATTGAAAATAATTGAAATGACTAAGCCGATCGCTTTAAGAAAAGAATATAAAACTCTTGATGGAAGGATAGATTATTATCACTGGCTAAGAGACCAGAATTGGCCGAATGTGAAGGATCCTGAGATATTAAGTTATTTGAATCAAGAAAATGCATATACTGATGCTCATATTTCAAAGGATCTAGTAGATAAAATTTTTATTGAAATGAGAGGTAAGTTAGAGGAAGCTGACAAAACCGTACCACATTTTGATGGTGGGTATTATTACTACTCCTATATCCTAGATGGGCAACAGTATTGGATCCATGCTAGAGAGAAAGAGAATAGAGAAGAAATTTTATTAGACGAAAACCAGTTAGCCCTGGATGAGAAGTATTTAAGAGTAAGCACTATTAAGGTTTCTCCGGATCATAAGAAAATTGCTTATCTGGCCGATTATAGTGGCGATGAGAGATATATGGTTTATGTTAAGGATATAGAAAGTGGAGAAATAATAGAAAATAATGTCGATGACGTAATTGGAAATATAGAATGGGATGAGTTAGGGAAAGGATTTTTTTATACTCCTGCTGGCAACTTTTGGCGCGCTGAGAGAATTTATTATCATGAAATCGGTAAAGAAAAGAAGGATGATAAACTTTTATACCAAGAAAAAGACAACACTTTTTCGGTAGCCATAGAAAAAAGTAGTAGTAAAAGTTATATATTTTTTATATCAAAGAGTGCGACTGCTTACGAGTACTATTTTATTAATTCTTATAGTCCGTACCAACTGCCACAAGTTATACATAGTAGAATAAATAACCATATCTATAAGGTTGTGCATACCCAAAATTACTTTTTCTTGAGAATCAATGATGTTAGTTCCAATTTTAGAGTTATTTGTGTTTCAATTAATGATCTAAAAAATTGGCAGGAATTTGTACCTTCCTCTGATTACTATATCCAAGATATTTATGCTTATGAGGCTCATTTAGTCTTACTAACTAGGTTAAAGGGGCTAGCTAAAATAGAAATAATTAATTTAATAGATAATAAAATCCAAAAAATTGATATTGAAGACAAATCATATGAAATTTTTATTGTCCATGATACTTTTAATGATCGTGCCTTAAGGTATCTATATAGCTCTTTAAAGACCCCAAGGACCACCATAGATTATGATTTCGTTACGGGCGAAAAAAGGATTTTAAAAGTTCAAAGGATACTGGGAGGTTTTGATCCGTCAAAGTATATTTTAAGAAGGATTTGGGCTGAGACTGATGGTAATATTAGCATTCCTATTTCTATTATATATAATAAAGAGAAGGCAAAGCTAGATGGCTCGGATCCACTTTATTTATACGGCTACGGCTCATACGGGTATGCAGTGCCAGCTAGTTTTAGGTCACATATATTCTCTTTGGTGGATAGAGGTTTTACCTATGCTATAGCCCATATTAGGGGTGGTGATGAATTAGGAAAATCTTGGCACGAAGCAGCAAAATTTTTAAGTAAGAAGAATACCTTTACTGATTTTATAAAGTCAGCGGAGAAGCTTATAGAAGATAAATATACCGCTTCAGGTAAAATAGTGATTAGTGGAGGAAGCGCAGGAGGTATGCTGGTTGGGGCTTGTATCAATATGAGACCAGAGCTTTACAAAGCAGCAGTTGCGCATGTTCCATTTGTTGATGTCTTAAGTACTATGCTTGACGAATCTTTGCCACTTACTCCTGGCGAATTTAAGGAGTGGGGTAATCCTAAAGAAAAAGAGTTTTATGATTATATAAAATCATATTCACCTTACGATAACGTTGTTTCGCAGCGTTATCCACATTTATTTGTGACTGCAGGGCTCACTGATCCAAGGGTAACGTATTGGGAACCTGCAAAGTGGGTTGCTCTATTGCGTTATGCCAAAGAAGGTGATAATATGCTACTGTTAAAAACTGACATGAGTTCTGGTCATGTGGGGCCCTCGGGCAGGTTTGAATTCTTACGGAAATTGGCATTAGAATATGCATTTATATTAGGTTTGTATTATGACGAACAGCATATCAATAATTAGACAAATAGTGGGCTTATTTAACAGTACTAGCTGGATTGCGGTATTATTAGAGAGCTTGGTGCTTGTATTATTTACTATATCTGCCAATTTTCTGCTGAGGGTTATATTTAATAGGATAAGAATTTTTCTAAATTCTACTAGGAAAAATAAGGAATTTCATTGGTATATCGAAATTATGCGAATGATAGAAAATCCTATTTCTAAGGCTCTATGGATTTTTAGTATAGCTTATATAGCAGAACTGATATGTAGATATTTTCAGCTTCCTGTTGATTTAATTGCTGCTCTTAGAATAGTTGCAATTATCTTTGTTTTTGCTCAAGCAGCTATATTAGAAGTTGATAAACTGGAAACAGAGTTAATAGCTCCACCAAAGAAGAATTCTCCTAAAATGGACAAGGTAACAATTGATATCATTTCTAAGTTAATTAAGGCAGTAGTATATATAGTTGCAGCTTTGGCTATTATGCAAGCACTTGGTGTTAATATTAATGGAATATTGGCTCTTGGAGGGATAAGCGGTTTAGCAGCAGGTTTTGCTTCTAGAGAACTGCTCTCGAATTTTTTTGGAATAATCATGATTTATTTAGATAAACCATTTGTAATTGGAGAATTTGTGAGGATAGAAGGAAGAAATTGTATGGGAACCATTGAAAAGGTGGATTGGTCTATGACAACAGTTAGAACCGAGGATAAGAAACAAGTTTTTATTCCTAATTCTGCTTTCTTAACTGCTTCAATAGAAAACTCTTCAAGATTATCCCACCGTATTTTCTCTGAAGAAATTAAAGTACTTTGTCCGGACTACAAAAAAATTATTGGTTTAATAAAAGATATTAAAAGTTTTATCAAAACCCATAAAGAAATTGATTTTAGAGAAAGTATTAGTATTGATATTATAGAAATTTCACAAAATGTGATCAGGTTAAGTATCAAAAGTTTTGCGAAGTGTACTGAAGTAAGTAAATTTGGTAAATTTCGGAATAATTTACTAGTTGAGATCGCTGAAATGGTCAGAAAACATGATTTATTATTAGCTTAATTAGTCAAGAAGAAGTTAACTGAGCGGCTTTGGAATTTAGCTTGCCACTATATGAAGAATTTGCTAAAATTCAAAAAAAATAATGATATGTATAAGCCTAATAGAGAGATACTAGATTTTCCTTTTGAAGGTCAAAAGGTTTTGTTGCATTCTTGTTGCGCTCCTTGTTCGGGTGAAGTAATAGAAGCGATTGTTGCTTCTGGTATAGATCTGACAATTTTTTTCTATAATCCTAATATTCATCTTAAAAAAGAATATGAAATGCGAAAAAGTGAGAATATTAGATACGTAGAGAAACTGGGCATAGAGTTTGTTGATGCAGATTACTATGTGCAGAAATGGTTTGAGAGAGCCAAGGGCCTGGAAAAGGAACCAGAGAGAGGCATAAAATGTACTATGTGTTTTGATATGCAATTTGAAAGAACGGCTCTTTATGCATATGAAAATGGTTTTAAAGTATTTACTAGTTCTCTTGGAATCTCTAGATGGAAGAACATGGACCAGATTAGTGATTGCGGAATAAGAGCTGCAGCAAATTATGAAGGGCAATATGTGAAAACTTCTATCAAAAGAAGCTGGAAACAGAGTCCTAAGAATGCATGACACAATATTTGCCCTTTCAACAGTTTTAGGAAAGTCAGGAGTTGCGGTCATAAGAATTTCTGGCCCCCAAGCCCGTGCAGTAGCAAAATTGATTGGATATGAAAAAGAGCTAGAACATAAAAAGGCTACTTTAGCTACTATATATACTCTAAATAGAGAGCAAGTCTTAGATGAAGTAATTTTGCTTTTTTTTGCCTCACCACATAGCTTTAATGGGGAGGACATCTTAGAGATTCATTTACATGGCAGCGTTGCGATTATAAATGACACTTTAGCCGAACTCAGTAAAATAACTTTCTTAAGAATTGCAGAGCCCGGAGAATTTACAAAAATTGCTTTTTATAACGGCAAAATGGATTTAGTAAAAGCAGAGGGGCTTGCAGACCTTTTGGATGCCGAAACTTCTATGCAAAAAATTATTGTTCAAAAGCAGTTGAGCGGAGAGTTATCAGACACTTATAATAAATGGCGCGCTGATTTAATTGGCATTCTATCTCAACTTGAAGCGCTAATAGATTTTCCGGAAGATGATATTCCAGAAGAGGTGCTTGATTGGGCTGCAAAAACCGTACAGTCTTTAATAGAGGAAATTAATTCGCACCTAAAAAGGCATGAACATGGGGTTTCTATAATAAATGGTATTAATATTGTGATTAGTGGCACCCCTAATGTTGGCAAATCAAGTTTAATGAATTTGTTGGCTAAAAAAGAAATCGCGATAGTTTCGGATATTGCAGGGACTACGCGTGACGTTATTCAAGTTAAGCTTAATTTGAGCGGATTTGCAGTTTTACTTTCTGACACTGCAGGTATTAGAGAAGCAAATGACTTAATAGAAAAGGAAGGAATCAAAAGGGCAAAGCAAGCGATAAAGGAAGCAGATATTAATATTGTTATATTAAATTCTATTACTGATTTTATTAGCCATCTCGATAATTTTGCTGATGCAGAGGTGATCTGGATTATTAATAAGGTTGACTTGATGAGCGAGCAAGGCATAGCAAGCAGTATAAGCTTATTAACAGAAAAACTTACTGGATTTAATAGAGAAGACGAAGTAGGTGCTATTTCAACGGTAAGCGGTTATGGAATAGATAATTTTTTAAATTTGCTGCAGAATAAGATAAAAAATAAATACCAAGATGCAGTGTTATCACCTGTTACCACTAGAATAAGGCAGAAAAAAGGTCTTGAACAATGCCTTGCACATCTGCAGGAATTTAATATTAATAAGAAATTAGAAATCGCTTCTCAAGATATCAGGATTGCCAGCGAATATATTGGTATGTTGACTGGCAAAATAGGGGTTGAAGAAATTCTAGATGAAATATTTATTAATTTTTGCATCGGTAAATAGTCTTTGCTTATCTGTTATATCCAGCAATATATTTGATTCAATATTTAGAAAATGTATTCAAATAAGTATTGACGTAAATTAATGACAGTTGTATTCATTACTAAATGTGCTTGAATAGTGTGCTATCTATGATTTCTTATCAAAAATAGCGGAGTAGTTCAGCTATAGGGGGGTTAGTGCCCTTAGTTGACCGCTAAGGTTAACATGTCTACCTCAAGGGTATTATAATTTGAGGTCAATTTATAGAAAAGGGAATTTTTGAGCTATTATCCCATCCTAAATTCAACGACTTTTGGGGTGGTGGATTAACGGAATTGCAGCAAATGATTTAGCAGGTTATGCAGTAGCCTCTGCTGGAGATGTGTATGGTGATGGTATGGATGATATTATCATAAGCGCTTATACTAGTGACCCAGGCGGCAGAATTGATGCAGGCCAAGTCTATGTAATTTTTGGCGCCTCTCATCTTTTCCAATTCCCTTCAAGATTGCCAGCCTAGATGGAGGAAGTAATGGTTTTATTATCTATCAATGGTTGGTTATTAGTCTTGGTAATGCTGGCCTCTCTGTTGCGGCTGTAGAAGATATTAATGATAATTATATCATTTTTGGAGCACGTTATGCTGATCCAAGTGGCAGAACTAGTGCAGGACAAGCATGTATAATTTTGGCAGGGCTTCTTTTTCAAGTTCCTTAGAAGCCTCAATGTTGAACGGCATAATTAATGGGCATCCAAATGTAAAGCGGATCGGCGCGCGCGCAGTTCAGATCCAGGCAATAAGGCTGATGCTGATGCAGGGCAGATATAGTATTTTCGGTAAAGCTTCTTTTGCAGATACGCTGGAACTCTCTGCATTGAACGGTACTAATGGTTTTACTCTTAATGGAATTGCAGCTGGTGATAGAGCCAGTACTTCTATTGCGGCAGTTGTGTAGGCGTGAATAGTGATAGAAAGAATGATATTATTATAACCTCAGTTCGTTCGAAGTAAGTAATAAGGGTTTGAAGACATAAGCCAAGAGTCTAGAAAAAAAGTTTGCTAAGAAATTATTTGTTGAGCGATGTCATGTGTGCT
>JALDTH010000055.1 GCA_030073355.1 Candidatus Midichloria sp.
AGAAAATGGTTGTCCTGCTTTTTTAAAACCATATCAGGTATTCTTTTTAAAATTACTTTATTTAGAACTGAGGCTATTAGTAACTGCTTGCAATGCTTGACTTACCTGCGTCAGACCTATATTTTTTCTAAATTCTATTGGTTTTACACTATCTTTTTGATTATTTGCTGATTTCTTCTGCTATAAATTGTAAATCTTGTTCATGATTTTGCTCTAGTCCAGATTGTGATAACTGTTTATCGTCATTTTCAATTTTGTTAAAAATTTCACTAGATCTAGATTTATTTTTGTTATTATCTATATATATTTTTGTCATCCAAACTTCTTTGGAGTAGGTGGAAAATCTTTTTCATTATCGCGAGATATTTTACTAAAAACGGGTTGGAAATTTCTAGCTAGCTTAATGCAAGGAGTATTACGGCATACATATCAATGAAGCCACTCTTTTTCAGCTCAAGTAGGCACTTGTCTTACACGTTCTTGACAGACCACTAGGGACTCCTAAAAGAAAGTGTAGGTTTCTTAGAGCTCATCGATACTATTATTATGATATATTTACATGCGAAAAACTATTAGATATAGAAGCTGTCTTGCAGCCTTACTTAGTATCTTGCCATTATAAGATGAGATATTACCCCACTCAGGAGGAATAAAATTGCCAACAAAATTATAAAATATAGGAGGATTATTTTCTCCATGCTCATGTGTTACATAATCAGGAGTAAAATTTGAGTAGCATATAGTGAGCATAGGAGTTTGAAGGCAAAATTAAGCAGATTATAAAAATGCTAAAGATAAGGGTGGTGGGCGGTAGAGGAATCGAACCACCGACCTCTACGATGTCAACGTAGCGCTCTAACCAGCTGAGCTAACCGCCCTTTTTAATATTTTCATACAGATTAATTATCTTATATCTGCCTAGCCGCTTATACATAAAAGATTGCAGATAAGCAAGCTAAGCTTTAAATAAAGTTTAAGGTATCTAAAGTGAAGTTAAAAGAAGGGAAGGAAAATTTTAGTTTTGGAAAGAATGAAAAAAGTTTCACTCAATATAATGAATGCTTAATGACAAAGATATACACTAATAAAAGAAAAACCTATGATATCAGAGAACTATAACGAAGCTAGTCAACAACACACTAAAAGTTTACCTCCAGAATAAGATAATATCTTCCAGCGATTATAAAGTTGACTACAATAAAGATATAATCGAATTTCTATCACCTCCAGATCCAGAAATGGAAATTTTTGCAAGTTTCAAATTTGATGTTCCGGTTAAATTTGATAACGATTACCTGCCCATTTCAATTGATAATGCGCATGTTTATTATTGCAGTAATATCAAATAGAGATAAAATTTAATAATTAAAGCCAACCCAAGGCTTCTAACCAACAAATCCCTAGAGTAGACCAAATTAATAAGTGAAAGACACCAATTATAAAGCCAGCAGCCCACCAACTTTTAACGCTCATATGGCTTGAACCAAAAAATATGGGAGCAGAAGTTGTACCATAATGTGTTAAGCAAGCGGATAAATTTGCTAAAACAGCAAGGACAAGCGCTGTAACAAGAGGAGGCACTCCTAAAGCAATTAAAAGCATAGCAAAAGTAGCATACATCACTGAAGCATAAACAGTAATACTCGCAAAAAAGTAATGCATATAAAAAAATAATATTAACAGTATGGGTATTGCAAAGGTAACATTATAACTACTTAAAGCTTCCTCTATATTATCTCCGACCCACTTTGTTACCCCCATCTCACTCAAGAATTTTGATAGCATGACAAACCCTGCAAACCAAATAAATGTTCTCCAGGCTTCTTTTTCATTCATCGCATCATCCCAAGTAATTACACCAGTTAAAAGTAAGAGAATAAATCCTAATAACGCCGTGGTAGTTGCATCTACTCCAAAAAAACTGCCTCCAACCCATAGTATTATAAGCACTGCAAAAGTTATCAAAACCATGATTTCATTTCTTGAAAAAGGCCCTATATCTTTCAAAACTGCTTGTGCTAAAGTTGGAGCATGAACCATATTATTAATATGAGGTTTAATTACAAATTTTATAATGAAAGGCAATATAAGCAAGGCGCAAATACCAGGTACTATAGCGCCTAGAGCCCACTTAGTAATCGATAAATCTATACCTATACCGCTTGCTAAACCAGAAATGAGAGGATTACCAGCCATTGCAGTTAAAAACATGGAGCTAGTAATCACGTTAGCTTGAAAGCATAACTGCATCAAGAATTGTCTAATCCTAGTATCATGTTTACCAGCAGAAACAAAGTTATATTGGTCAGTTAAAGCCTGAACTACAGGAAAGATTACTCCTCCTCCCCTAGCCGAAGCACTTGGAATAAATGGAGCTAAAAGTAGTTCAGTAAAAATTAAACCATATGATAAACCAATTATACTATGACCAAGCTTGGCTATAAAGTAATATGCTATTCTTTTTCCCAAATTAGACTTTATTATTGCCCTTGAGATGAAAAATGCAAAAACAACTAGCCATACTATATATGAGCCAAAACCTGAGAAAGCCTGAGTCAACGTCAATGTATCGGTAAGCAGGCTTACTAATATACTTAGCATCACCAACACACCCATTGGCATGGGATTCAAGATTGCACCCGTAACTGTCGCCGAAAAGATTATTAATAAATTCCATGACTTGGCACTTAAACCTTCGGGTGCTGGCATTACGAATAATATAGCTCCTATAAAAAATATAAGTGCTAACTTTAGGCTTCCCGTTTTTAAATTAAGCATAGATATGAAAGTTAAACTTTATCTCATTTAATAAAATTTTCTGATTATTGCAACAACATTAATTTTTTATTAATAATAAAAAATATTAATCCTATAGCTCAAAACACTATCTTAATAAAATGCTGGCTATTAACCTTAACTAACTGGAAATTAATCAGCTTCAATAATCACGATCAAGATATCGAAATAATCTAAAATACTATTCCAACTCTTTAGAAGTTAGTGCTATAGCTCAAAGCTTGGATAACCCCCATAATTCATTTGAATTTAGGGCTATATTGAATAGTGAAGCTATTAAGTTATCTGAAGTTATAGCTGAATTATATGATAACACTTGGACTGAAATCATTTTTAATTGGTTTGAATAATCAAGATAAAAAAATTTGGACTAAAAAAGGACTTGTTTCTAAAATCAAAATCCAAGGTGAGCAACTACTAATGTAAAAAGTATATTATCGCTATTTGATCAAACTCTAGGTAGTTTTTATTCTAAAAACTATCGAGCCTCATTTTTTGGTGATGCAGAATGTAAAATATAAATTAATAACTTAGAAAAGCAAAAAATAATTTTAATGGCCCCTATGCCATTTACCATTGAGCAAGGTGATACTATAGAAATCACTGCACAGGCTGCAGTAAGACTTTAAGATGTGTTCAGAAATTTATCAAAATGCAGTTAATTTCAGAGGTGAACCTAATATACCGAGTAATTTTGAAGTTTTATAGCTTTACTTGAAAGTTGGAGTAGTTGCAGCAGTACGTTTTTCTATTTCCCTAAATCTTTGTCTCTTTACGAACTTTTTCTTTGCAGGAGTTTTCATAGGCATAGCCATATTCATTTTTTCGCTTCCGTTCTTAGAACTTAATTTTTT
The DNA here is from genome assembly GCA_030073355.1 of Candidatus Midichloria sp. Taxonomy (GTDB): domain Bacteria; phylum Pseudomonadota; class Alphaproteobacteria; order Rickettsiales; family Midichloriaceae; genus Midichloria. Next base: position 3,651 of record JALDTH010000055.1, read on the forward strand.
ATTCTTTTCTGTAAAGAACAAAAATGCATAACAGGAAAGGCAAAAAATTATACCAACAAAAAGACTTAATTTTGCCGTAAGGAAACTAATTAAAAGTACTAGAACTGCAATGAAGCTTGATACTCCTTTAACCGCAACTGAGCTGTATTTTTCAAACATTATTTCATACTTAACAGCTTTCTCTTCAAGAGCATGACGATGTTTTTGTTCTTTTTCAACTAAGTTTACTAATTTATCCACTATACCCGGCGCTATTTCTTCATAACTTTCTAACATTGCTGGAGAGGGAAGGATTGAAGAAATTTTACTCTGTCTCATAAAACCATCGCGAGTATTTTTATTTACCTCATTTTTTGACATAGGATTGCCTCCATCGTACTAAAACATTATCAAAATCATCTCCTACAGCGTACCAGTCTCTGTTCAAAGAGGATTTAATATCTGATAAAATAAAAGGGTGTTCCTTGCTTTGCACATGACGTCTTTTTCTTAAAAAGAATAAAAAAAGCTCTTTCAAAACATCAAACATAAAAAACCAAACAAGGTAAGTTATTAAATATCTTTATAATATTTTATTAAATAAAAGTAAATTTTTTTGCTTATTAAATTGACTCTCTGCTCATAATAAATAAAATACCCACTTATATACTGTACCGCTAGTTCCCGTAGCTCAGCAGGATAGAGCGTTGGATTCCTAATCTAAAGGTCACAGGTTCGAATCCTGTCGGGAACACCAATTAGTATAGGAATACAACTGGATCCTCATAATCTACCTTAAGTGGAGCTTAAAGATTGTGGATATAGGCCTCACTATATTTCAATGTTTAACCCATGATGTTTAGCTGTAATGCATGATAGCATCTGCAAACAATTTAGGATCTAAAGAATTAAGATCCTCTATATCTTCTCCTATGCCAATTGCATATATCGGAATTTTATACTTTTGAGTCAGGGTCAGCACTATGCCTCCTTTTGCACTGCTATCTAATTTAGTGATTATAAGACCAGTAATCTGCACTACTTTCATAAAGGCCTCAAGTTGCTGTAAAGCATTCTGTCCCGTGCTACCATCTAATACCATAATTATCTCTTGAGGCGCGATTGAATTAATTTTTTGTATCACTCTAACAGTCTTTTCAAGTTCAAACATTAAATTTTGATTATTGTGCAATCTACCAGCAGTATCCACTATTAGTACGTCAATGTTTTGTTCTTGGGCTAAAATTTGCGCGTTATAAGCAACACTTGAGGGATCTTGTTTATCTTGACCAGTGACTATCTCACAATCTACCCTCTCACTCCAAGCAACCAATTGCTCGACAGCCGAAGCCCTAAAAGTATCACAGGCTGCTAACATAACACTCTTACCTGAATCTTTAAAACGCTTGGCTAACTTACCAGCAGTAGTGGTTTTACCATTACCGTTTACTCCACATAATACAATTGTAGTAGGCTTATCAACAATTCTTAAATCAACGGCATAAGGCTTAAGCATCTCCGTTATTTCATGATTCAAAAAGCTTTTGACTTCGCACTCTAAGCCCTCTTCATTTTTGATCTTTAGGTTAGAGATTTTCTTACTTAATTCATCCACAATAGCAAAACCTACATCAGCTGAGACTAATAAATCCTGGATTTCTTCTAAACTCTCTTGATCAAGCTTTTTACGGTCTAAAATTACTTTGAGTCCAGAGCTCAGAGTATTAGCAGTTTTAAACAGACCTTTCTTTAAACGAGCAAACCAATTCACCGATAACTTTTATAAAAAATTTTTTTTAAAAATATATCCATAATCACGAGAAATCAAATTATATCTGAAGCAAAAAGTTGGCTGCACACACCATTTCATCCACAAGCTAGAATTAAATCAGTTGGGTGGTTAATTGTTGGGGTAGCTCAAGAACTCAAAAGATCAGAGCTTTTGAGCTATTATTACCACAAAATTATAACTACTTCCAAGATAGAGCCTACTTTCTTAAGTGCCTTAAGGGCAATCTAAAAATTGGTATAAAACAAAAAGGTACAATTAGTGGTAATGAATTTGCCTGGCATGCTGGCTTTATTAATCAAGATGATGATAACAAATTTACGTAGATACACTCTTGCATGAAACAAAGCAAAGTTATCGAACAACGATTTTTTAAGGTAGCTTTTTACTTCGATTTTTTAAATATTATCGAATAAAAATAGATATTTTCTCTAACTAACTAATACGAAGCTTTTATGAACATCAACAACAGGCTTAACCAAATAATGGCGTCCTGGCATACTCTAACTCAAACTAATGATGCCATCACGAACGCTGATCGAGATAATGTTGATCCATTGATTTTGCATGATGCTAAGGATATAGAATATAAAAGTGCATTTTGTAGCTATTTACGCAAGGGTACTGAACATTCTTTATCCAATCTTGAGATCAAATCGTCATTAGTTGGAGATAATAATAAATATCTCAGATTTGCTAGCAAAAACTTCTGTCATGAGACGGCAAATAGCAAAGGTTGATGAAGTCTCTACTGATGCTTTAGAATTAATCGAAGATAGAGAAGATACAGACGCAGGATGATCTCAAGACGTCGATAGTCGATAGTATAATCAATAACAGCTGTTATTCTGTCTTACCAAAAGGTACTGAATGTGGTAATATCGAAAAATGTCTACTACTGAAAAAGGGGAAATTACTGCGCAAAGCATCATAAATTTGTTCTTTTCCTTAAAACCTGAGTTTTGGATAAGAACAGTTAAAGAAAGGGGTATTTAGAGATCTGAATAAGGTACTATATGTTTATT